>JAJDEK010000240.1 GCA_029259875.1 Planctomycetaceae bacterium | reverse complement strand
GTTGAAAACTTCGCCACGGCAACCATACTAAACAACATTGTTGCGTATACGGCCATTGGTATCGATCTTCAATCTGCAGCCGGAATCCCCAATGTTGTCGGAGCTAACTTATTCAAGGAAAATGACGTAAATGGGGCCTTGGGTAACAGTCCGATTGAACTTGGCGCAGCAGAAGCACTTTTTGTTGATGCGGCTATCGGGAACTTCTATCTCGCAGATCGTAGTGAGGCCATTGACAGTTCCTTAAACAGCTTGTCAGATCGACCAGCATTCGTAGATGTCAAAGATGCAATAGGTATGCCCAATTCTGACATCTTTGCTCCGAATTACGATGCCTTTGGACAATTGCGAGTCGATGATCCAACTCAAACTCCTCCTCCCGGCCTGGGATCAAATATCTTTAAAGATCGCGGAGCGATTGAACGTGCTGACTTCGTAGGCCCTACAGCTATCATTAGCTTACCTGACGATAATGATGCCAATGGTGTCGATCTCAATAACAATCTCACAGAGGTTTATATTTCTAACCCTGAGTTGTTCACGACAATGATCGTTGAGCTGCAAGATACAGGAATTGGTATTGATGATAGATTAGTCAATTCACTGCAATTTACGCTGACAGCTGAAACCAGTTCAACATCTCAGACTACATTAGTTGAAGGCACTGATTATCTCTTCAGTTATAATTCCAATACAAACGAAGCAATCTTCACTTCAATTGTTGGCGTATTTAGTTTAGACACGCTCTATACTATCAATGTAGACAACTCCAGTTTGACTGGTGTCAAAGATCTCGCTGGTAACTCACTCCAGCCTAATCAGACAGACTTAACAACATCGTTTACGATCGTCGTCACAGATGGAGTTAATGATCCGCCAGTTCACAACTTTAATGGCACTCCCATGCCTGATGCTCCCAATGTCAGTGCGACGACTGATTCGGAAGTTCCGATTGTCTTCTCATTCAATAATGGCAATCGTCTGACTGTCACAGACGTCGATGCATTTCTGGGAACCGGAGAGGTTGAAGTAACTCTGACTACAGTCAATGGAACTTTGACACTTGGTTCAACCAATAACCTGACATTTTTAGGAGGAACAACAGGCCTGGGCAATGAGACTACCATTACCTTTTCAGGTCTGCTGGATGATGTGAATGCCGCTCTTGAGGGAACAATTTGGACTCCAGATGCTGGTTACTACTCCTCATTCAATCTATTAAATCCAGCGACGATTACATTGAGTACTAGTGACTTAGCCAACTTCGATGGTTCGATTGCGACCGGCGATGGTGCTGGTTCGCAAACAGACGTTGATGTAATTGACATCACAGTCAATGACCCACCAACGGTTCAATTCAGTTCTGCCACATATTCAGTCAGTGAAGATGGCAGTAGTCTGAACGTAACCTTGACCAGGAACGCTACGGCCGCTCCTTCCACTGTGCAAGTCACTTTAGCCGACAATACAGCCACTTCTCCAGATGACTATGATAATACTCCATTCACGGTGACGTTTGCTGCCAATCAAACAACGGCTATTGTGGTAATTCCCATCATTGATGATAGTCTTGTTGAAGCAGATGAAACGATCGACCTCACAATCATATCTGTTGACAATGCTTTGCTTGGAACACAGAACACAGCACAAGTTACCATCATTGATAATGACCAGGCTGTGCTCACAGTAAATAATGTAACTGACGATGAAGCAAATGGTCCGTTTACGTTTACGGTCACGATGTCGAACTCAGTCGACCGAGATGTCAGCTTCAGCTTTGCTACTGCAGATGGTACCGCAACTGTCGCTGATCTTGACTATAATCAAGTAAATCTGGGGGATCAAACTTTAACGTTTAATGCTAATACATCCACACTCACTCAGACATTTACCATCGATGTTAATGATGACGTCAAAGTCGAACTAGATGAATTCTTCAACGTATTCCTAGGCAATCTTGTCGTCAATAATATCAACGGTCACGACGTCGTACTCGGCCCTCTGGGATCAAATAATGAACACGCAACAGGAACGATCCAAAATGACGATCAGGCTGTTCTCTCTATAGATGATGTATCAGCTTTAGAATCGACGGGACAATTGGTCTTCACAGTATCACTCTCAAATGAAGTTGCCGGTGATATCAGCGTTCTCGCTTCAACTCAAGATGGTACCGCCACTACTGGCGACAATGACTACGTCTCAAGCAATCAGACTATTACGTTCCTTGAGGGTGGTTCATTAACACAGAACTTTACAGTTACTGTGAACAATGATAACACTGTTGAACTCGACGAGACTATTTCTGCAATTCTCAGTAATCTGAACGCCAACGGATTCAACGTAATTATTGACATTCTCGGTGGTGACACCGGCACTGGTACAATCGAGAATGATGACTCAGCAACCTTTACCATTAGCAACGTTACTGCGAATGAAACAAACGGTCCCTTTGTGTTCGTGGTAACAATGTCAAACGCGGTTGATGTCGATGTGACTGTCGATATCGAAACAGTCGATGGAACAGCCCTTGTTTCAGACAATGACTACACAGAAATCAATATTGGTGACCAACCATTAACCTTTGTCAGTGGTGGATCACAATCACAAGTCTTTACCGTTGATATTACCAACGACAACAAAGTGGAACTCGACGAAATTTTCACGACCATTCTTAACAATTTAAACGCAGGTGGTCGTGATGTGAGCATTGCGGGAGCAGTAGGGACAGGAACGATCGTAAATGACGATCAAGCAGTAATAAGCATAGGTAATGTTTCTCAATTTGAAGATGCAGATGCTGGCGCTGGCGCTGGGATTTTCACCTTTACCGTTTCTATGTCAAACCCCGTTGATGTCGATATCAATGTCGATGTAGCTACACAAGATGGAACGGCTACGACTGCTAATAATGATTACACTCCCATCGTTTTGGGTGATCAACCCATATTATTCACCTCTGGTGGGCCTTCTCTCCAAGCATTTGAAGTCCAAGTCACTGTCGACAATATAGTCGAATTGGACGAAACATTTAATACCATCCTTGGCAATCTGGTGACCCAAGGTCGAAATGTAATCCTCGGTACCAACGGTACTGGTGTCATTCGAAATGATGACACAGCTCAAATTACCATCGACAATGTATCTGACGATGAACCAAATGGTCCCTTCACATTTACGGCGACTCTTTCTAATCCTGTCGATAGTGACATCAGCTTTGATATTTCGACACAAGATGGAACTGCGACGGCTGCTGATAATGACTTTACTGCGATTATCAACCAGCTCATTAACTTTACAACTGGTGGGTCGCTCACTCAGACATTTACTGTTGATATTATTGATGACAGCAAAGTTGAACTCGATGAAATTTTCAATGTCGTTATGGGTAACCTTGTAAACACTGGTCGTAATGTCACACTGGGCACACCCGCAGAAGGTACAATAGGTAATGACGATTCAGCAACATTGACTATCAATAATATTTCCGACTTGGAATCAAATGGTCCCTTTACATTTACTGTGACACTTTCCAATGAAGTTGATACTGATATTTCCGTCGATGCTGTAACTCAGGACGACACGGCCACCGCAGCCAATGGTGACTATTCGGCCTTGATTGCCGGTGACCGGGTCATCACGTTTGTCAGTGGCGATCAATTAACCCAAACCTTCACTGTAGATGTGGCTGACGAGAATCTCGTAGAAGCAGACGAAATTTTCTCGGCACTGCTCGATCTCGCCAGCCTGCAAGACGGTGGCCGCAATGTAAGCATTATAAATGGAGGCGGAGAGGCTACGATCCGAAATGATGACTCTGCCACCCTCTCGATTACGCCGGTCATTGATACTGAAGATAATAGTCCCTTCCAGTTCCTGGTGGAGCTTTCCAATCCGGTAGATGTTGCGATTACTGTTGATGCTTCTACCGTCGATGGGACCGCCATATCCCCAGCTGATTTTCTGGAAATCATTGGTCAGACTCTGACTTTCAATGCCGGAGAAACTGCTCAGTTTGTTAATGTCACGGTAAACCAAGATATTGATCCAGAAATCCCAGAAACATTTGAAGTCATTCTGGACAATCTCAACCCTAATGGCCGAGCTGTTTTCTTAACTAGTATCGATGCCCGCAGTAGTTCTGCTAGCGCGGATGCTGCTGTTGCCGTTGATGTCGTTGGTGACTTCGCTTATATCGCTGACCGTGATGGTGGACTACAGATCTTTAATATTGCTGATCCATCGAATCCATTCCATGTGGGAGCATACGATTTCAACCAACAAGGAATTGCTCAGGCAATAGATGTCGTTGGAAATCTGGCATATCTGGCTGTTGGAGAAGCCGGTCTGCAAATCCTGGATATTTCAGACCCAACCAACCCCACCTTTGTCGGTAGTATTGCCACACCCGCCCGTGCCAGAGGAGTTCAGGTAATTGGAAACCTGGCTTATGTTGCTGACGATAGTGGTAACGGTGGTGGTCTCCAAATTGTTGACGTGAGCACTCCTTCCACACCTGTTCTCGTGGGAAGCTTTGGAGTAGCTACTCCTGGTGGATTAGCCGGTGGCGTTCAAGTGATTGGAAACATTGCTTATGTCACAGATGGAAATAATGGTCTTCAAATCGTTGATGTTTCCATTCCTACAGCTCCTACTCAAATCCATAATGTAGCGACACCGGGTGGAGCTGCAATTGGCTTGGATGTGGTAGGCAACTTTGCTTATGTCGCAAATCGTGAAGGTGGATTACAGATCATTGACATCAGCACTCCTGCGACGGCTTCCATTGTTGGTAGCTTCGATACAACTGGCATCGCCACAGGAGTCCGCATCGTAGGCAATTTTGCCTATATTGCAGATGGTGCAGAAGGCTTACAGATAATCGACATCACCAATCCTACAGCACCAGCATTTGCTAATATGCAAGATACTCCGGGAAGTGCCCGTAGTTTGCATGTTGCAGGTACACTGGCGTTTGTTGCCGATACGTTTAGTGGCTTACAAATTCTGGAATTCTTCCCTTCAGTTACTGCTACAGGTACTATTCTTGATCCTGCTGGACCCCCATTAACGGGTACAGCTTCCGCAAATACCACTATCAGTACTTCACTTGTGACGACTCCTACATCTACTACTGCCAATGGCGAAACAAGTACCGTCCCTAAAAGTGAGCAGTGGATTGATGAATGGGACAGCTTCTGGATCGAAGTCTGGGGAAATACGAGTGACGGATCAGGCATTAGTGGCGGTACTTTCGATCTGGAATATAATACCGATTACTTTAGTGCAACCATAGTTGAATATGGTTCTGCCTTCGGCAACTCGACATCTTCTACAATTGATGATCAGACAGGAATCGTTTCAGGTATCACAGGTCAAAATAACCTTGGTACACTAGGTTCTACCGATCAGGTCTTACTGGCGCGAATCAAGTTTGAATCATTAACTGATGATGGCGTCTCAATTGATAAAGCAACCGGATTCTTAGGCCCACACAGCCTGGGAATCCGCGTGACCAACACACAACTTGACATATCAGGTTTTGGTGGTGTCACTGCCTCCGTTGCCCAGTCACCAACAACGGATTTATGGGCGGTTCCTTTTGATCTGGATGACAGCGGCTCTATCAACTTCAGAGATCTGATGACGTTTGCATCGTTCTATGGAACGTCAGTGGTCGATGCAACATCCGGACTCGCCTGGTCTTTAGATTTTGACAAGAGTGGAGCTATCAACTTCAAAGACCTTACTTATCTGGCAACGAACTATAATCTTACCAAAGCCAGTGGTCAGCAGGTTATCTTCCCTCCCAACTTCCCACAAGAATGGTATGGTCCTCAACTATCAACCAACGGTGAAGATTCATTAAGCGACCTGATTGATGCTGCGGTTGACGAATGGAAAACAGCAACTGGTAATGACGAATTAGCGGTTCAGGTTGTAGTCACCGATCTCGGTGGCCAGCAGCTTGGTGAAGGTCATATTTTGGAACTCGACGAAAATGGGGTTCCCGTTAAAGGACGGGTCTACATTGATGACGATGCTGCAGGCTTAGGCTGGTATTCTTCTGTCGAAGGTCTTGACTTTGATAGTAATGGTCAAGCCATCGCTGGCTCTGCCGCAGAGGGTCATTACGATCTTTATACTGTACTCTTACACGAGATCGGCCATGCGGCTGGGTTTACTACAAGTTACTCTGCCTTCTCAGATCATTTAGCCACCAATGGTTCTGGGCAAGTCCAGTTTGTAGGTTGGGATTTTGTTGCTCCTCTGACTGACGATGGTTTGCATATAGACAACACCTTCTACCCAGATGATATCATGGGAGCCACACTTGATCCTGCTACCCGGAAAATGATCTCGACTTTAGACGCTCAGATCTTGCAAACTGCCTATGATAATGCTGCAGGGGCAGTGATCACTCCTCTGGCTGCTCCGTTGATGGCTAGTGCCACCGCAACTCCGGTTGAAAATACTATTCAATCTACTGAAGCAGCATTTTCCTCGACAAAAATCGTACCTGCGAAAGTTCAATCTCCACAAACAACAACTGTTCGATCTACCCAACAAGCTACCCTTGTTGAGTCGGTACAACAATCGGAATGGGAAGTTGCCACATCGTTGATGTTTAGCAATTCCGTAATGACCATTGAAAAACCAGACACGCTAGAACAACTGGCAGGCTCTTTGATTGAAATCTCTTATGAAACAGAGCCATTCCTGTCTGATGAGCTTGGAAAAATCAAAACGGAAGATGCATTCTCCCGATTTGACTTTGCCCATGATTTCGAATTCGATGATGTGACTGAACTTGAAATGGTTGACGACGAAGTTGACAGCCTCTTTACTGACTGGACTGGACCATTAGTTTAAAGTAATGGACCAATGTCTCTACAGATTAGTCTGCCATTCAAAAGGGTGAGAACTTAGTTCTCACCCTTTTTTTATGAAGTGAGAAACTCACTAAATTCAAAACCGAACGTTTCTGCGACTGGACCATTGGTGACCTGCCCTTGATGAGTATTCACGGCTGAATGTAATCCATGATCCTGGGCACATGCTGCCTCTAATCCCAGATTCGCCAACTTCAAAGCATAAGGCAACGTCACATTACATAACGCATAAGTACTGGTACGCCCCACGGCTCCCGGCATAGTGGCAACGCAGTAATGCACAACACCATCAACCACAAAGGTGGGATCCGAGTGTGTCGTGGGGCGTGATGTTTCGACA
>JAJDEK010000239.1 GCA_029259875.1 Planctomycetaceae bacterium | reverse complement strand
CAATTAGTAGAAACCTACGCTGATTCTCTCAAGGATCCAATCGCCGCAGAAAAGACTGATGAATTTACGAGTTGGAAAATCCTATATACAACAAACCGATTGGCAGAAACAAATTCGGAGGGTATGACCCGATACGCAAATGAATTTGGAACTGAGCTGGCATACGGCACAGGGCAGGTGCGTATTTCATCTAAAAATCACAGTGACCTGAAAACCAAAGTGATTCAAACATTATGGCAAGGAGCACCGGCACCAGAAGGGCAAGTCGAAATCGCTTCCTTAACTCCAACTAATGAAGCACCTTTTTTTGAGAATTTAAATGCCTTGATAGAGCGTTCGCCTCAAAAAGATGTGTTCCTGTTCGTCCATGGGTTTAATGTCAACTTTCCGAGCGCTGTCACGCGTGCGGCTCAAATCGCCAATGATCTCCCCTTCAATGGTGCCATCATCTGTTATAGCTGGCCTTCACAAGGAGGGGTAGAAAAATATCTTCTCGACGGACAAGTCGCTAACACCAGCGTTGAGCCGATGTCCCGTTTTTTGGAATCATTAGTCAACTCAGTTCCGCAGGGAACAAAAATCAATATTATGGTTCATAGTATGGGAAACCGTGTTGTGATGCGCGCCTTGAACCGTTTACCAGAACACTTTGCAAAAACAAAACCATTTCAAAACGTAATTTTAGCCGCACCTGATGTCGGTGTTTCCGAGTTCAAAGAACTGGCTCCTGCCATAATTGCAAAATCGAATCGAGTCACACTCTATTCAGGCTCCGGCGATGTCGCGCTAGTGGCATCCAAAGCAGTCAACCAGGAACGCAGGGCTGGAGATTCCCGTGAACCACTCATTATGGAAGGCATCGAAACGATTGATGTTTCTGCGGTCGACACTAGCTTTATGAGCCACTCCTACTACGGAAGTAACCGCGCTGTATTGAGCGACCTCTTTTCTTTGATCAAACAGGACACTTCTGCTGCAAATAGAAAATGGCTCCTTTCTAAAAACTATCAAGGCATGAACTATTGGGCTTTTGATAAAGAACCACCTGAAATCAAAAAAATTCGCTCAACCAGCCTGTGATTTGAGCGATATTTTGTGTGACTAAAAAACTCAGGAGCTATACTGTTGCAAAACACTTAAATAATCCTCTTTCTCTATTCAGGGTAACGTCATGAAAGACTCAACAACCCGCTTTTCTGATCGTGTTGACAATTACACCAAATATCGTCCTGGATATCCCCCACAGGTGCTGGAGTTGTTAAAAACAGAATGTGGATTCACTCCAGATTCACTGATAGCAGATATTGGATCAGGTACTGGAATCTCAACACAGCTTTTTCTTGACCACCACAATACCGTCTATGGGATAGAACCAAACGCAGAAATGCGAACAGCAGCCGAGGAGTTCTTAAAGGACTATCCTCAATTTCATAGTATCAACGCAACTGCCGAACAAACACATTTACCAGCTGACATCATCGACTTCATCGTTGCTGGTCAGGCATTCCATTGGTTCCAACGTGATCGAACAAAACAGGAATTTCAACGAATTCTGAAACCTCAAGGCTGGGTCATATTAATCTGGAATGAGAGGCTCGTTGATACAACTCCCTTTCTGATTGCTTATGAAAAAATGCTTATGGATTTTGCTACTGACTATCAGCAAGTCAATCACACAAATATTTCGTTATCTGAACTTGAACAGTTCTTTGAACCACATCCGATTGAAAATCACTCATTTCCTAATAACCAAATTTTCGATTTTCCTGCTCTCAAAGGACGTCTGCTCTCTTCATCTTATGCCCCGAACATCGGAGAACCGGGATATGAGCTGATCATAACACGGCTGCAGGAAATCTTTGAGGAAAATCAATCCGATGGAAAAGTCTCGTTCGCATACGATACAACTCTGTATTTTGGTCATATTAAATAAGAGATGAGCTCAATCCTCAAATACTTCCCCTCGCCTTACATGGAAAACAGTAGTACGAGTCTATTAAAGCGGACATTCCAGTCAAGTGATACTTTGAACTGAAATCCAGCAATTGTTATCAGCATTGGAAAGTGAGATAACAATTCAGCTCAGCGCATAAAGAAAGCCCTTAAAAAGGCGGTGAATTGTGGACGGAAAATATTATTTTATGCACTTCACAGAAACTGATAAGCAGGCTGGGTCAGAACTCACAAATCAGGGGGACCATCTGGAGCATGTCCGTCCAGACCAAATTCCTTTTTAAGGGCTAGGCTGGGTTCAGAAAGCATTACAATCAACGGTCCTTTAAGAACCTACAAACTCCGTTTCTTGATTGATATCACACTTTCTGATTTAATTACATTGCATACGCTGTGCCATTTTCTGAAATTTCATTGTCTTTTTCAAATATGTCTTGAATTCTCACATAAATTGCCAGAAATGGCGCCAAGCTCTCCAGAGCATTGCTATTTCTACGAACTTAGATAATTTAGGAAATATTTAATTTCGTCTATTTCGACACTAATGCTTGAAACTTCGGCGCCGAAATGGTCTATTGTTGATATCCACTTTAATTCAGCGCCGATTTTTCGGCGCTGATTTTGGAATTCAACACGTGAAATATGTCTCGTTTCGATGAAATGAAACTTGATTCTGGAAAAGAGTAATGAACAAACAAGGCGTTTTGGAACGAGCTGTTTTATTCACATGCGGTATTCTGGCAATCATATACAGTGTGATTGTATTAGGCTTCGTAACCACCAGCCCTGATCTACGACTGCGCGCCATGTTGGACAGTGTCGAAGCCTTACCAGGACAATCTGTTCCCGCGGGAATCGAAATCAAAGCAACCCCAGGAATTGAAAAAACGGGCTCAGCTCCCGCTCCAAAACCAACAGATATTCTTACCAAAATTGGCAATGAACCTATTCGCACGTTCCTTGATTTCTCGCAAACACTCAGTGAGCTGAGAAGCATTGACCTTCCTCCAGGCGGTCAGTTGCGACCAAATTCAGACCCTTCCGAACTCGATGTTCCATT
>JAJDEK010000238.1 GCA_029259875.1 Planctomycetaceae bacterium | reverse complement strand
AGGCCCAGTGAATGCCCTGAGCGACCGATGCGCTGCAAAAATGTGGCGATTCCACGTGGTGAGCCGATCTGAATGACCAGGTCGATGTAACCGACGTCAATTCCCAGTTCAAGAGACGCAGTCGCAATGACGGCTTTGAGTTCACCGCTCTTTAACTTCTGTTCGGTACGATGCCGAATCTTTGCAGACAGTGAACCGTGATGGCTGCCAACGACGTCTTCTCCCAATCGCTCGGTCAATTGATGGGTAATGCGTTCTGCCAGACGACGTGTGTTGACAAAAATCAGGGTACTATGATGCGACTCAATCAATTCGATAATTTGTTCGAGCACTTCAGCCCACTGTTCGTGGGAACAAATTGCGCTCAGTTCCGAAGGAGGAACCTGGATCGCAACATCCAATGTCCTTGAGTGACCAATATTGACAATGCGACAGGTGCGTTCCGGATATTCATTTGCAGTGGTTTGGGGAAGGTCAAATGTGATTTCAATTTCAGGGCGGTTTCCGACCAGGTATTGTGCGACACGTTCCAGAGGTTTTTGCGTGGCAGATAAACCGATCCGCTGCAGGGGATGTTCGATTAATGCTTCCAGGCGTTCGAGCGTGAGCGACCAGTGTGATCCGCGTTTATCCCGTAATAACGCATGGATTTCATCTACGATGACTGTTTCGACGGTTTTCAGGGTTTCCCGACTTTTCGAAGCCGTTAACATTAAGTACAACGATTCGGGAGTGGTAACCACGATGTGGGGAGGCCGCTTGACAAGAGCGGCTCGTTTTGAAGCAGGGGTGTCGCCGGTTCTCAATCCGACGCGAATGGGAGTGAATGCATAACCTTCTTCTTCCAGAAGCTGTGAGATTTCTTCCAATGGCTCTGTCAAGTTACGATGCATATCGTTCGATAAGGCACGTAACGGCGAGATATAGACTACGGAAATTTCATTCTCGAGATCACCGTCCAAAGAACGTTTTACCAGCCAATCGATGACAGACAGAAATGCGGTTAATGTTTTTCCACTGCCGGTGGGAGCGGAGATCAGGGTATGCTCACCACGATTAATACAAGGCCAACCTTGTTTCTGAGGGGCAGTGGGTTCCTGAAAGCGTTTTCGAAACCATTTTTCAATAATGGGGTGATAGCCGTAAAATGACATAACTTCCCTTTGGTACGTTTGTTTGATTTGTCCCCTTATTGTAAGAAGTTTAAAAGTAAAAATTAACCGGTTTTCTTTTTTTTATTTGTTTCCCGGTAAGACAGAATGCCTGAATAAAATAGTAGAAATTCGTTTTTCGCTGAAAAGCAGGTTTCAAGTGGAATTTTTCCGTTTCGAACATCTACATCGCAGAAATTGTCCTAATACTTGAAAATGTCGAATTATGAAGATTTCTTATGTATAGCAAACTGATAAAATCAAATAGCTGTTTCCCTGCTGGAAATCGCCTATAATAATATTGTAAAATGGATTGATCTCTCTGGTGTCAGATTACGTTAAATAGAGTACACCAGATGGTTTTGTGTTTGTTTCTGTGATGTATGATTGTGAAACGATGAATTCTTCTGCTCTTTACCGGAAGAGCCGTTGATTGAGTTTTCAAGCTTTACATTACTATTACTGGCAAGGGTGAAAGTCGCATAATGAAAAATGTCAATCAAATGTTACTGGCTTTTTTTCTGGGACTTTTGGTGCTCAATGGACATTCCCATCTGCAGGCAGAACCTGATAAAAAAAAGCCTCAAGAGAAACAGCAGCAGGCTACAAAAAAAACAGAAAAAGTAAAGCAAGACGAGCAACCGTCCAAACCAGCTTTGTTTATGACGATTGACAGTCCCGTTGGTGAAGTCACTTATGGGCGCGTCACAAATGCAGCACTCTCATTACAAAATGAAGCCGCTCAGAATAATCAGACAGGGTATCTGATCTTAAAGATTTCCCCTGGCTCAAGCCCGTTTCATCAAGTGCAAGGCTTAGCAAAGTTTTTGGCATCATCAAAGCTATCAAGCTTGAAGACGATTGCCTGGATTCCGGAAACCGTAATCGGTAACAACGTGGTATTGGCCTTGGCTTGCGATGAAATTGTGATGCACCCGGATGCCGAACTGGGAGATATTGGCTATGGCAAGGCTGTGGATCGAGATGAACGGGAATTTGTCCTTTCGATTGTTGAGAAACGTCATAATGTCAAGTTGAGCCGCGCCCTGGCATTAGGGATGATGGACCCACAGCAGGCCGTGCTGAAAATTAAAATTCAGCAGGGAGAAGGTGAAAATAAGCAGGTCGAGTCACGTATTGTGACTCCCGAAGAATTAAAACGCTTACAAGACAATATGGCGGTGATCGTTGATGTCGAAACGATTAAGGAAGTCGGTTCGTTGGGGGTGTTTTCCGGAAGTAAAGCACGGGCTCTGGATGTGCTGGTTCAGCAATTGGCGAATTCGCGTGGAGATCTTGCTGAGAAGTACGGAATTCCGCGCGAAAAATTGCGCGATGATCCTACGATGGGCGAAGCACCTAAGGCAATGTTGATTAAAGTCGATGGAATGATCGAACCGATGTTAGAGACCTTTATTGAACGGCAGATCAATCGAGCCGTCAATTCCGGGGCAAATATGCTCATTTTTGAGATCGAATCGGGGGGAGGCTATCTTCTGTCAGGCACGAATCTTGCAAATAAGATCGCCGATCTGGAGGCCATTAATGTGAGAACGGTTGCTTATGTTCCCGATTATGCAATGAGCAGTGCTGCGATTATTGCCTTGGGCTGTGATGAAATTTTTCTCGAACCTGATGCGCAAATTGGAGACGCAGGGCCAATCTCAATGAATAAAGATGGTCAGTTTGAACATGCACCAGAAAAAGTTTTGAGTCCTCTGCGAGTGACATTAAAAGATTTGGCTGATAAAAAAGGGAGGCCCGCAGCGGTTTGTGAAGCCATGTCAGATAAAGATCTTGAGATCTTTGAGGTGACCAATAATAAAACAGGACAACTCTGGTATATGACAGAGGATGAAATTCATCAGTCCAATGGCGAATGGATTAAAGGTCAAATGGTTCCTGAGTCACGAAAAGCTAATCTGTTGACGGCGAATGGAACCCGCGCACATGCTCTGAAAATTGCAGAACCTCCCGTACGGGATATGGACGAATTAAAGCAACGCTTGGGAATTCCCGCCGATGTTACATTGAAAGCCGTGGGACGAACCTGGGTCGATACGCTGGTTTATGTACTGAACTCGTCGTTTTTTACCGGTTTAGTTATTGCGATGGGAATCATGTTTATCTATTTGGAATTCTATACCTTAACGGGGCTGTTCGGGATCATGTCGGCAGTTTGTTTTGGTATCTTCTTTTGGAGTCATGTTTTAGGGGGGACAGCCGGGTATTTGGAAATTGTTCTGTTTTCA
>JAJDEK010000237.1 GCA_029259875.1 Planctomycetaceae bacterium | reverse complement strand
GTGGCATATCGACTTGTGGCATTTCGTAGTCACAGTAATGCATGTCCGCATTGTCGTGCTACAGGCGAAGTTTATCAGGAACTTGAAGAGTCTCTCGATGATACTCCATTGGAGTTTATCGAGTTTGATTTAAGTGACCCGAAATCACGCCAAAAAACGGATCAACGTCTTGATGAACTTCAACTCACTCCGCTGGTAGATGGTCGTTCCGAAACCGCATTCATTGCGCTGACAGGAGTAGATGGGAAACCCATTCAGGAATTCAAGCCGTCGATGGGAACTAAACAAATTGCCAAACAGGTTCGAAAGTTACTCGAACGTTGATGCGGACAAGATATCTGCACATTGTGAAAATGGAATATAATGGAAATACTAACAGATCAAAACACTGCCTTTGAGTTGGATGAGCTCAAGCCTAATCTGGCGTTTCTGCCAATCGGAGCGACCGAACAGCATTCGCGACACTTGCCGCTTGCCACTGATACGATTTTGGCAGACGCACTTTCAACAGAAATCTTGACGAATATTGATTGGCCTGGGCATGTATTTCTTTTGCCCACTCTGCCAATCTCTTCTTCCGAAGAAAATACGGGGTATAAGGGAACGATTAGTTTTACTCCGCTCACAATGCGCTCGATCATCCGAGACATTTGGAATTCTCTGGAAGCGGAAGGAATTCAACATTTAATCGTTTGTCCCTGGCATGGTGGTAACTTTATTTTGAAACCAATTATTCGCGAATTGAATTGTGAAAAGCAAAAATGTCATCTTTTTTATATCAATCCCTGGGAGCTAGTGCCACAAGATATTTATGACACGTTTGCACGTGGATTTGAAGTCCACTGCGGTGATGTTGAAACATCCTTAATGCTTGCGCTGCAAGCAGAGCATGTGAGAGATGAGCGGATTGATAATCCGACTCCCCACTTTAAAGCCCCTTTACAAGATATGTGGTCAATGCATACGCTCTCAGGCGGTGAAGGGCATACGGGGCATCCTTCTCAGGCAACTCCCGAGAAGGGCGAGTTGTTTAAAAATGCGGTCACCAAACATTCCGCTGCTTTCCTGCAAGAACTACTGGAATTGTCAAAAATCTACAAGCGGTATTAAATCATTTCAAAGATGATTTGAAGAAAATGATATCTTGATGAAATAAATCCAGTAGTCCATGCATCTCAATAATACATTGTTTCCAAAAAAGAGCGAACCAATTCCTGAGTCTTGTCTCTAAGTATGCAGACTGTTTTTTAAGTTTTGGAATTCAATCAACGGAATCATCTCATGTTTACGACTTTGTGGTCAATCGATTTGTATGGCTATCTGAATCATGATTTCTCTGCCAGTTACCCGACAGAGAAATTACTCGCAATGCCTTTGCGCTTGTGATGCCTGGTCGATTTAACACAGAATCTACCTCACCCGGTGTCACAAGACAGCGGGTTTTTTCGTATCTCAACCAAAAGACGAGAATCAGTAACAGCAAAATGCAGCTGGAAAGTATGCACTGCGTGAAAGGTTTGCGCTCAACAAGGCCCGTTCGACTTCGGGTGAGGTCATCGGTTTCTCAAGCCGAGCAGGTAGGGTTCGACTCCCACACGGGCTACTTTTAACATTTTATAAGGAGAATCAATGATGTGTCATATTCAGCGTTTGAAACGGAAGCACCTACCTCATAGAGGAGGTTGTGGTGTAACGGTAGCATCCCTGGCTTTTAACCAGGCGGGTGGGGGTTCAAATCCCTTCAACCTCACTTTCATTAATTGTTCATTCATCTAATTCAGGCACCGGTCGTCTAGTTGGTAAGATTCCGCTCTTGTAAAGCGGCGATGTGGGTTCGAGTCCCACCTGGTGCTCTTGTTCTTTGGCAATCATAAACATAATTAGCGCCCATGATGTAGCGGTAGCTTACTGTCTTGCCATGGCGGAAGTGCGGGTTCGACTCCCGCTGGGCGCTCTCAATTCAGGGTGTGGGGAAGTCTGGCTATCCCGCGTGTTTTGGAAGCACGAGACCACTGGTTCAAATCCAGTCATCCTGACTCCGCCATTGGCGGTTTGATTTTTGATGCGGTGGTGCTCGTGTTGGTACGGGCAGGCGGTTGTTACCCGTCCTGACGCAGGTTCGATTCCTGCTACCGCAGCTTGCTAAATTGAATTTACATACCTCTGGTGTAATGGCAGCATGACTGATTCCAAACCAGTTGGTCAGGGTTCAAATCCTTGGGGGTGTGCTTGCATAGGAATTAATAATTTTTGATTTCGCAAAAAACAAAATGGCTCGGTAGGCAACTGGCAGACCACTTTGGTTTAGAACCAGAGATGCTGTGGGTTCGAATCCCACCCGAGCTACTGGGAAACAATATGTCCTCATGGAGCAGTCCGGAGTGCTCACCTGTTTGTCACACAGGAGGTCACGGGTTCAAATCCCGTTGGGGACGCTTAAAACTGGCACGGTACGCAAACAGGAAAAGCGACGAAACTTAAAATTTCGTGATTGTTTGCGGGTTCGACTCCCGCTCGTGCCACTGATAGAAAACAGATGCGTTGGCTGGGCATTGGCGAGCCCCAGTAGCTGTAACCCACTTGCCTTCGGGCTGTGGCGGTTCAACTCCGTCCCGACGCACTTTGAAAGGCCAAGTGGCGAAACTGGTAGATGCGCGACTCTCAGAAAGTCGTTCCTTCGGGATTGCGAGTTCGACTCTCGCCTTGGCTATTACTATTGCAGGTGCGGCAGGTGCCTAATTGGCTTTCATATGGCCGGTAAGCCCGGTTCGATACCGGGATCTGCAACTTATGGGCTGGCATGTTCCTTGGGGGCGACTGACTTTTGCAAAGTCGGTGTGTTGGGTTCGATTCCCATCCGGTCCAATTGAATCATTCGGAAGGTAGCCGGATACGGTTTGCCGGGCCGGTTTGCTAAACCGTGCGGCCTTCGGGTCATGTGGGTTCAAATCCCATGCCTTCCGCTTTGACGAAATATAGAAATGAAAACCGAAAAACATCAAGTGAGTATTTTTAACCAACAGAGCCCGTGGGTGTGACGGATTGCATCTCAGCCTACGAAGCTGATGGACCAGGTTCAACTCCTGGACGGGCTATTCTACCTCGGCGGAATCAGGCAGGAGTTGATAAATAGACCCTGTGTTCATCGTGTGTTTGCTGTGTGTTCAAATTTGCTATAAGCTATTCTTCGGACGCGAGTCTTTGTACGATTCCGAGATTGCAGGCAGCATTGGTCGGATCAAGTTGTACGCGATGCGCAATGAAGGAAGATCCGTCGCTCAGATAGCGTTTTCTGGAGTCTTTGGAAAAGAACTCGGCTGTTTTGGGAATGATTTCCGAAATCTGCATGTCGTGTGTAATCACTTCGACACCAAATGCAGGATTTGAAGTGACCAAGACGTTACCTTCTGTATCAGTGATGTAGATTTCGCCCAGTCGATTGTCCAAGCCATTCAAGATGCTCTGAATTTGGCTAACGATATTAGACTCAATCGCAACTAACCCAAAGAGGTCTCCTGATATCTCATCGTACACGGGGATCACGCCTACGATTCTGCGATGATCGCTCTTTCGGGGGTTTTTCGAAATTTGATCATTAAGAGAAAGTCTGACATCACCCAGGGCCAGTTCCATAACTGATTTGAATAGTGGCGTCATTTCCAGCGTTGTCAAACGACTTTGAGGCACACGTCTAATGTAACTTTGATCTGTTGCATGGCGTTCAACACGTACAATTTCCTGTGGCTTGTCAGAAGCAATGGCAATATAAGACACTGTTAGATAGTTTGTATTGGCACGCATTAATCCTTCGAAAATGGTTTCCAAACGACCGTGCCAAACCTCTTCTCCTTCTGAGTCTTTGGCGCCGGCACGTGCCTCAATAATCCCTTGAATTGGTGGTAATGTTGACATGAATCGCACATCCACACTGAGTTCTTTAGCAGCCGAGACGAGTTGAACTTCTACTTCGCGTTCGTCAGATCGCATTTCCTCAAACCGTGCTTGCTGAGCAGCAAGATTACTCTCTCTCGCGGCGATCATCAATGTTGTGCCGGCCACCAGGGCAATAATTATCCCAGCCACGATTAGTTGTGAGAGTCGCTGGTGGTGTTGAATCCAGCGTCCTACGCGTTGTGAGAATCGTTCCTTGTAGGCTGAGACAGGTTCTCCCGCCATCCAGCGTTGGACATCTTCAGCCAATGCCGTTGTGGATGAATAACGTGCGTAACTTCGCTTGGCCATCGCTTTGGCACAAATTGCGTCGAGTACGGGATCAACGTCTTCGTTTGAGGTGCTCGCACGAGGTGTGGGGCCACTCGCAATCGCTGTGATCAATTGGCGTGTTGTTGTACTCCCTGACGATTCGCGGTTTTGTTCGTGTGGGGCACGACCTGTGATAATGGCGAATAAAATTGCACCCAGGCCGAAAATATCTGTTGATTCATTAACTTCATCCAACCGCCCAGCTGCCTGTTCTGGAGCCATATAAAGTGGTGAACCTAACACTTGCCCGGCTAGCGTGCGCTGCTGTCCGTCGATAGCCTCTGAGAACTCTCCCTCCATGAAACTGTCATTGAGCATCGCATCATCAAGTACTTTGGCCAGACCCCAGTCAATGACGATTACCTGACCAAAACTATCAATGGCCACGTTTTCCGGTTTCAGGTCACGATGGATTACCTTACGCGAGTGCGCGTGTCCAATTGCCTGGCAGATTGTTACAAACGCTGCCAATAAATTTCGAAGCAGCATGGGGTTGTCTTCACCGGCTTCGCGGCGTTCGTGGTACTCGATAATGGTATCTTCTAGAGTCTGCTTACCAAGAAACCGCATCACATAAAAGATGCGGCCGCTGGTAGCATCTTCACCAAGTTGATAGATGGGAACGATGGCAGGATGCTCCAATCGACCTGTAATCTCAGCCTCGCGGCGAAATCGGTCAAGGGCAGCCTTGCTGGTTGTTTTTCTGGTTCTAATTTCTTTGAGCGCAACGTATCGTTGCAATTCTTTATCGCGGGCTAGCCAGACCGTTCCCAGTCCTCCTTGCCCAATTTTGTGAATGATTTGATAGCGCGATAAGTGCTCGCGCAACTCATTATTTTGAACACCAGAGATGGCGGCACTAATTCCCAGTATTTTGGCTATACGGCCCGATTTATCTAAATGCTCCAGTGCTGCTTTTGTGAAGGCACTGGTGTTGAGCGTGTTTTGATTGTTTCCAAATGCTTCGTCCCAAAGTTCTTTCAGTCGGCATTCAGAGCGCTGCTCAAGCTCAATTTGTGTTTCCGGGGAGACTAATCCCGCTTTTAGTAAGTGATCTGACAGAAG
>JAJDEK010000236.1 GCA_029259875.1 Planctomycetaceae bacterium | reverse complement strand
ATGCTATACCTGTCATTCCTTCGGTCGCACTGGATAAATCAGGGCAGAAACTGAATGTCAACGCAGATACGGCTGCGGCAGCGTTGGCGCGCATTCTGAAGGCGGAGAAGCTCGTTTTTCTCAGTGATGTACCAGGCATTTTTCTTGATAAAAACGATCCACAAACTTTGGTTTCGCATCTGGAAACCGAACGCTGTCGTTCATTAATCGCAGACGGAACGATCGATGCAGGCATGGTTCCCAAGGTAGATGCGGCTCTCGAAGCGTTGGCAAGTGGCGTTGGTAAAGTCCATATTGTTGATGCACGACTACCTCACTCAATCCTGTTGGAAATTTATTCCGATAAGGGAATTGGGACAGAGATTGTCAAATAAGATATCAGTCAGTAGTTTGCTGATTTTTTGGTTCTTCAATCGGTTTTGATATCGAATACTGAATTTCCGGGTGCCGGATCAAACCTCCCCAATGAGCGACCGCTCCCCAGAAGATGGAAAGTAGAAACATACTTATTAAAATGATCCAACGCTGCCAGCCAGGGATTTTTTCTCCCTGAAATCCTTGCAGCAAGGCATTGCCGACCACCATTGCCAAAACCACCATCGCCAGTAGACCAGAACGCGCCAGAATCGCATGAAATTCGACGGTCTCTTTCTTGACGCTATAACTTTCTTTCAGAAGGTCATAAGCGGGAGGTCCTGAGAAGTAGGCGATAGTTGCCGCTAATAATAGTGTCAAGAAAAGCCAACAGCTGATTTTGAACAGTCGATCATCTCGGAAAAACTGTGCCAGAATGAAGAGGATCGACAGTCCCCAGCAACCAATAACGGGTATATGAACCGTTAAGAGATGAACTTGAGCGGCGTTCATTGTCGACCTGTCTTGATTGCTTCACTGGGATCAATACCCTGATCAACCTGACTATAATCTAGCTCGCTGCCTCCCATACTATGGGGAATGAGATAGCAAACAGTCATCACGATTGCTGCCGCGAACACGACAACTCGTCCAACTGCTGTTGCTTTTTTGTACGGATTTAAGCCAATTACAGAGCAGGCAAAAACCCATGCTAGAAACATGAAGAGCATTTTATTATCAGTCCAGTCACCGCCTAATGGAAATCCAGTCCAGTATTCTCCAAAGGCATACTTTTGCACAAGCGGTCCTAAAATCATGCCTCCCACGGTCATACCACATAAGGTGACCCAGGCAAGTTGACGCATATTATACGGAGCGAATAATGCCGCTAAACCGGATCGCATTCCAAGGAGAATCGAAAAAATCATTAACGTCACGTGCGGAAACAAAACGCCATCCGGGACGGGATCCTTAAAACGAATGAGTACATAGTCGTCTGCTTGATCTGGAAAACGGCGTTTGTTCCAGCCACTCATAGTTTGAATGTTTGCTTCTATATAATACTCCAGCTTGCCAGCAGCTGGTTGTTTGGGGAGAGCTGCTTGTAATTTATATAAGTCTCCCTCTTCGACTGGAGCCATCGTGATTGATTTAAATTCATCTGAAGTACGATACCGTTTGTAGAATAAAGTCGCCGATGGCTTTGGTTCGGATAAAGGAGCTGGTAATTCAACGATGGCATCGCTCGTCGATTCGTGTGTACGAATGAGTTTCGCGGTGATTCCGTCATCTACTCCGATTTTCACGGGATAGGTCGGCCCTGTTGCCCGCTGATAAATCATTGCTGAGGCAGCTAGAATGAAAGCCAGAAACCAAAGTGCGCTCCGTTTGAATAGTCCGGGTTTGACTATAGGAGTTGTATCAGCAGTAACTTCTTGTGAGTTCTCAGTTTCGGACGGGATTGATTCCTGATTTTCTTCCATGGGATACCCTTTTTTCTCAATCATCGTGAATTCATTAATCGTAGTGTCTTATAAGCAGACCACGATTGCAATTCTATACAATGTATCGGTACGATCAAATAGTATAGAAATGTAACGAATCCTGCCCGTTTGAGACTTACCTGCCAGCTTGATCTGCGTTTTCCAGGTTCGAAATCCTGATATGAACATCCAAATTAATACATCAATCAGTAAACCCGAGAGAACTCCTGGTGGTCGTTCTATTCAGAGAGATCGATTCCGTCTGATTATTCTGACCTGCTTCACGGTTTCTATGAGCCTGTTTTTTCCTGTTAGCAGTGAAGCGCACCCTATTTCAGTCAGTCAGGAAAATGTCTACGTCACGAGTGACAAAGTCGTGGTTTCGATGCAGATTTATGTCGAAGATCTCTACTTTTTTCAGAAATTGGAGCCAGATAAAGAGAATATTATCTCGTCAGAAAAAATTAAGAAAGCCATTGAAAAGCACAAACAGTTTCTGTTGGATCGCCTGCATGTACGTGATATCAACGGAGAGAAGCTAATTGGGAAAGTGGTCTCAGTTGATGATTCATCGATTAAGCCACAAGGGGTCGCGATGAGCGATTTGATGCTATTCACACTTGTTTTTCAGATTGAGTATGAACTCGCTTCGCCGCCAGAATTTCTCACGTTCAGTCAACAGCTTGTTGATTCCAATGCCGGTTTTCCGGCTATGGTCCAATTTAATCTGAAACAAGAAGGTTCGGAAACTCCTTATGCTGTCTCTATGAAACCTCGCGAGCCACAGACAATTCGGTTTAATTGGGATCATCCACCATTGGCTCCTGATGCTTCCGAAGAAGCCTGGCAGAAGTGGCTCAAAGAACGTCGCGAAGAGACACTGGGTATTACCAGTTACGGAACGATCTATTCCTTTCTTTATATCGAAGATTTTGAAGTACGACACGAAATATTAATTCCTCTGGCAACATTGGAATCGTTTTTTACGATAGAGCGAAAAGAAGCAGATTTTCTATCTGTCGCAGAGCAGGAAGCTTCGCGGGAAACCATTGAACAGTTTTTTGCCAAGGCAAATCCGATCGAGA
Source organism: Planctomycetaceae bacterium (assembly GCA_029259875.1). Lineage (GTDB taxonomy): Bacteria > Planctomycetota > Planctomycetia > Planctomycetales > Planctomycetaceae > Gimesia. The sequence continues at coordinate 1,164 of JAJDEK010000236.1, read as the reverse complement.
TTGATGGAATTGCAGTGAAGCCGGTGATCTCTCGGCTTGACTTTTATAGTCTCGATTTCAAAGACTTTGCTAAGCCAGCTGAGAAAAAAAAGGTGAGTACAGCCAATGCCCGGGTTGGAATTATCCTGTCATACAGCACAAAGGGAACCCCAGATAAAGTTAAAGTGACTTGGGATATGTTTAACCGTAGTGTCTGGAGTGTGGAATCAGTTTGTTTTGCCTTCGATCAATCCTACAGGCCCATATTTTCCAAATTAGAGCGGAATAGTATATTTGAATGGGATAATCCGGGACGCAAAGTCAGTTTGGAAGTGAATCCAGTAGAAGTCAGTTTACAACCTCGTTCGATTTGGTCGATTCCTATCGTTAGTACGGGGTGTTTGCTTTTAGGTTTTGCCATGAGCTTAAGCCTCTTGCGAAAGAAAGAATCGCACAAAACGAAATTCGCTGCTATAGCAACCTTATTTATTGCCAGTCTATTATGCTGGCCGCTGACGCGTGTGACATTTGCAAGCCCGATGGAATCCATTCCCAAAGTAGCAGCTGACAAAGCAGAAGCTGTTTTTAAAACTCTACATAAAAATATTTATCGATCATTTGATTATCATGCAGACAGTGATATCTATGATGCATTAGCAAAAAGTGCCGATGGTGCTTTTCTGGAAACTCTCTATCGTCAAATTAATCAGAGTTTGAAAATGCAAGAGCAGGGTGGAGCGATTTCTCGTGTGACTGATGTGAGCTGGGAGACCGTGAGTCCGGAAACAATTGTTGATTCACAATCTCAGACTACGCAGGATGAACGCAGCTTCGCAGTTCAGTCTACCTGGACTGTCGTAGGCACTGTTGAGCATTGGGGGCATATCCACACACGCACGAATCAATATCAGGCAATATTTTATCTCGAGCCAATTGAAGGCAGTTGGAAGCTGACCGGCATGAATCTACTTGATGAACAACGGTTGCGATTTCAGACGAGTGTAAGAGAAGTGAATACGGATGAAACCGATCAATCTGAAAGCGATCAGCCCGAAACGAAATCAGCAGATTCGAGTTCATCATGATTGAGATGCAACAACTGAAATTCAGTTATCCTCAGTCAAAATTTCGATTAAGCATTCCTGAATTGGTGATCCAGGCAGCAGAGAAAGTTGCGGTAATTGG
>JAJDEK010000235.1 GCA_029259875.1 Planctomycetaceae bacterium | reverse complement strand
CGATTTCGAATTCGCTCTAACCCACTTTGACGCTGTACTGAAGATGGTTTGCGGGTCATTCTCCAAAAGTTGGACTTCGCCCGATGTCGAATCATGGCGGGATGACCAGTGACACTCGTGTAAGATTTTTTACATATATATAGAGAAGCCACATATTCACTAATCGCATTTCCAATACCAACTCCTTGAAATTCAGGGAGACAGACCGTGCGATGCTCTCGGAACGAAGGTGCTGTTTTGTGTGGAAAATGAATCACTGCGGTGAAAGCAGCCGGCCGGCCATTGACTAATGCCATAAAACAGTTGGCAGACTTTTGAATTGTTGAATCTAAATAATGATGTTTCCGAAATAGTTGCCACGCACTTCGATGCACGTTAATAATTTCGAGAGAGATTGAGGGCCGAGACTGCCTTTCACACCTCCATTGAAAATCACCAGTTGCTGGTTGATAAGTCCAGTCGGGGTCAAGCCAGTCAATAATGTCGTAATGACAGGTAACAGCGATAAATTTTTGTTGCCTTTTCCGAACCGATTTTGCAATGGCACTACTTCCGACTTGGGCCACAGTCCGATCAACGACTGAAGTAAACTCATCGATAACAACTAAGTCTGGTTGCTCGGCTAAAGCTCGTGCAATGGTCACTCGAAACTGTTCGCCATTTGAAAGAACACGAAATGGTCTTAACCAATTCGGAGGTGAAGAGAAACCAACTGAAGAAAGGAGACCTGTGATTTCTTTAATTCCCATTTCTTTCGGAAATGAATCGAGAATGCTTTTGTTTTGAAACCATTCAAAGTCTCCAATTAACTCTCCTTTGAAAAGCTCTTTTGCAATGGTTGTCTTTCCACATCCAGAAGGACCGACAATCAAGCCAATATTCCAACTGTGATTATCTAGAGGTAACTCTACGGATAATTCAACACGGCTCTTCTTTTCAACATCAATACCGAACATTCCCTCTAATTGCATGACACGAGGAGTACGTACGATATTACTTTCCTTTATGATATCCACGCACGACATGCCAGCCCCTCTTTTTTTAGCCGCTGTAAAAGAGTTATTTGATCGAATTCATCTTCACAATCAATCAGTATGCTGAAAGAGTCCATCAAAAGATGTGACTCATCTTCAGCTTGAATCATTTCCAGCAATTTAGAACCATCATTCGAGAGAGTACTCAGCACATTTTGTAGTTCTTTAGACTCAGTAGAAATCGAAGCAATCAATTTGTCCAATGCTGCTTGCTCAGTATTTGCCATGGATGTGACCATATCAAATGTTGCCAATATTTTATCGGCTTCAGATTTTGTCACATCCAAAATCAGACAGGGGACTTTTTCATCTTCGGCGATGTCAGCTCTTAAATGACCATCAATCAATTCGAATGTCCCATTCTTACAATCTCTCACCAGACAAGCGGAAGCAAACCCCACATCTGTTAGAATCGCTCTTAATGCTGTTTCCTGTGATTCAGGATGAACTCGCCAGTTTTTCGCATTGCGTTTAAGTTGTGAAGCTTTGATACGTCGAAAACTTTTAATGCGGTCTTTAATTTGCATAATCACTCGTTTTAAAATGTATTACATACAGTCCAGACAACGATTCGCTCCATAGCGTTGACGTATATGATCTTTGTGATAATCGCCCTTAAAAATTGGTGCCCCACACCGGGCACAAGACGAAATCGGTTCATGCTTTACCAATACAGAATTGACAACTAAATCGGGATATTCGGCTTCCACCAGTTTCGCCGCCAATATATGCGTTTGTGCTTCGCAATCAAGACGTTTTACAGGGTGTTGATTTTTATCTTGCGCAAGATAAACAATAAAATGAGGCATTGTCATATTCCTTTTCAAATCGAGAAACTTTCGGTGTCAAACGACATTCAATGCTCATTCTAAATGAAATTCAACCGCTGTCATCGGGTGCAATCAAGCATCGGTGCACAAATTGAATCACATGATATTCTTACTTCACTAACTCTAAATCAAATAAAGTATCGCTATCGATAGGAATCACGACCTCGTTATCGGAATTGTTTTTCAATGCATCAGCAATCAACCAACCACCAATTGGTACGCCGACACCTGTAGCCAGAAGCCCCGCTCCTACTGCAAGCTTTGCTAGTGTACCTGCAGTGTTTCGGCTTGCTGGTAAGTACTGATGAACCACGCTGTTGTCGTCACCAATATGCATGTCTTCGGCCTCTGGACGGTTATTGTCAACAACCTCTTTTCCAAGCAGCTTTTCGCGAGTGGACATCACCAACGATTCCACATTGTTAAATCGTCGGCTCGCCTGTCTCAGATTCTCCGCTCTCTCCCCCGCTTTGATCGACCAGAAGTGTTTCGCTATCTTCTCCTGCCATGTCTTCGGTTGAGCTTCCTCCATCATTTTCTTCGCTCCATGATTGCACAAATTGACCGAACGTTCCATTTTGAAACGCTCGGTCTAACTCGTTGTTCTGTTCGATCAGGCTGTTATGAAACATATTGTTTTGCCTGATCAGTTCTTCCAGAGGATCGGGCATCACGTAGCAGCCGGTCCACCGGGGTTCACCTTAGATTGCACCTCACGAATACCAACTGCCTCATCAAGGGTCACCATCCGTTTGTTTTCCAAGTAGTCATAGTCAACAACCTTCTGAACAGTCACAAAGTTATTCTGTGCCACCGTTCCTGTTTGCATGAGTTGTGTCAGCATATGATTCGCAACATTTTCTGATAAATCCACAGCAGCCATCTCCTTTTCTCCTTTATCCTCAATGGGGATTTCCACATCTAAAACATCGCCGTCTGGCATTATTAGGCCTCACTTTTTAACGGCTTTAAACCTGAGTTTAATTGGGTCTCCCAGCGGATATTGCTGTTCGCTTAAGACCTCATTGTTTGAACCAATGATCTGGATCGGAATCTTTGTTTTAGAAAGCCGATCTAACTGCTTTCGTAGTTTTGAAATCTCTCCTTGCAAGGTCGTGATTTCCATTTCGTACTTGGGTACGGGAGGATCAGGTTCTGGTGGATTCTCCACAACAATCGCTGATCCCCCACAAGCAGGCATCCTTCCATAAATCCTGAGCAATTCTGCTCTAATCAAGACCGAATCTGTATAGATCGTGTTCGCGTAATCGTGACCTTTAATGATCCCTACCACGTGACCATTCACAACGATTGGTCCACCTGAATCCCCTTTGGCAACGAGTTTCGAAAAGAATCTCCCATTCCTGTTCACTCTGATTTTCGCTCTCAGAGTCTTCACATTATATATACCGTTCGCATAGCCATAGGCCACTGCATCAACTCCGTTACCGGGTTGGCTTTCTGCAATTTTAAAGCATCGTGTAGAAGATATTTTCTGAGTTTCAATCACCGCATAATCAATATTCTTTTGATATCGCTTATGGATGACTCTGGCTTGCCACCACCTACCGGCATAGCCAATGAATACTGCCGGGTTCCCTTCCAGATTGTGAGCAGCCGTCAAATAGATCGACCTGTCATCAATGTTTCCGATATAGGCACAAGCTCCTGTACCAATGACTTGACGACAACCGTTGGTAGTGCATTGCTTTCCCACTGTTCGAAGGACCAATGCCTGAGCCTGCACTACAGAGGTCATTATCAACACGACTAAAATCGTGAGCACCCTCACCATTGAATGTACCTCTCAAAAAACAGTAGAAAATAATGCCAGGGATTCAAAGGCACTTTCCCTTCAGCCCAGTTAAAAGCAGCAACTCCAAACAACCGCACACGGCGGTAATAAATATTCGCCATGAACTTTCCTAAATCACAGCGTCTGAGATTTCGATAAAATGACGAATCAGCCAATTGGCGATCTTTCTTACACCCACCTATTTGGTAAGCGTAATCATGCCAGTGACAAGCTGCTCTAATATCAATACCTCCCCACCGATCCGGTGAATAACTACACCCATTTGAAACGAAATAGTCGGGAGGCGTGGGGCCTTCCATTAATTCGACGAGTTGCAATGGCAGATCGGTAGTTTGAATTTCAACCATCATTTTTCTCCGAAAGCCTTGTCCTCTAATCGGCTGATTCGTCTCTCATGCGAGTTCACCATTTCGATGAGTAACTCTTTATTGGAATCTAGCTTTTCATCAATCTCTATTAGTCGCTGACTATGTTCGATTAATGTTTTTGCGGTCCAAGTAATTGCACCAACACCTCCAGCAACAATGGGAGAGAAAACACATGCAATCACCCATGCTGGAATAAATATTCCTTTACGAACCGTTTCAGGCATCATGATCCCAGTAATCAGCAGAATTAAGTATCAACATTTGTGGTAGTTAATACTCGTTAATGGCGTGAGTGGCACAAGATAATAATGCGCAAAAAAAACACCTGGCGTTGCTCAGAACGACAGGTGTTTTATTAGAACCAAATAAAAGAAGGCCCAAGGGCGGACATCAGTAAGAATCGGCTACTGTGTTAATCATTGAGTAGCATTCATTGATCTTTTAATGGGAATTCACTGATTGCGAGTTGCTTGCTTTTGACTTCACATAGCCTTCTCCAGCCTTTGGTGATTAACTTCTCTCTAAGAAGGGCCTCAGATGAATCAAGTTCACGCTTATCAAATGGGCCCTCTATAAAAACCGGTTCGAAGTGATCATCGACAATGAATTGAGCTAAAGCAGGATTACATCGAATATGATGCTCGGGTTGTGAATTCAACTCATCTTCGTTTACTTCTCCGATGATATAACGCAGATAGAGTGCGCTGTCTTCGATATTCTCGACCTCTCGACCACATACTACGCAGAGATATCCTTGATCGCACTTTGCCATAGCTCTTTACTTATAATTTCTACCAATAAGGAAACATACTTACTGAGTCTCAATAACCATTGAGTCTATTCAATCATTCTAGTCCTGAACATAAGAGAAAGAGACCCCATATTTAGAATTTTATAAGTATTTCTCTCAGCTAGCAGCCTATTCGAAAAATTAATTCACTCTACTCAATATTTATTAGCCTCTAAATCTGAACCATAAGAATTTCTATTTACCATATGACCAATTCCATAAAACGATCTGACTTTGTTCAAGGTTTCTTTTGCCCTTGAAATTTCCAAAAGTCTTGTGCGTCAACTATGACATTGCTTCCAAATTTGAAATAGGGGATATCGGATTCTTTTAAAATTTCTTTAAAGTTTTTTTCTGTCATCCCAAAAAGCTGCGCCCAAATTTTACTACTGTATTTTCCAGACTGAGGAAAAGCGCCAGGAGAACTTACAAGGTTTGCAACAAGATCAAATGCAAACTTATCTGACTCAATATATCTGTTTGATTCCGTCATGAGATCAAACCTTACCAGAATTTTTCGAACGCTGTCTTTTAAATTTTCATAAAGCGCGTACGCTTTGCGCATTTTTATATAGACTTGGAAAGAAACAACGCGAGAAAAAGTTCAGTGACACCTACAGCGGTCACTACGCGGCTGCCTCCTGGCAGATGTGGAATTGTGGCAAAACCACTCCAAAACAACACAGAATTATTCTAACACTTCCCAGTGAACAAAGCAATATACAATTTATTATTTCTTAAGTGGAATCGATCCGATCTCAGTTAATAATCCTTTATTCATAGAGTGAAACTAGTCCATTTGTTAAATTGGCAATTGCTTTGCGTGATTCCAGAAGATACATCTATTAATTCTTATATAATCAGGCAAAAGTGCCTCTGGATTGGATTTTTAACTTAGCTGAAATCACTTGTTACATTGGAAAAACACTGATGTCAGAATTAAATGCTGCAATTTCGCGCCGCTCATTCGTGACTGCTTTAACGGGGTCGGCCTTTGGAATACAAACAGCATTTACACGATCCGCTGATTCTCACGCTCCGAAAAAATCGCAAATTGCGATTACCTTTGATCTGGAAATGAGCCGCCAATATCCACAGAGGGACATATTCGAATGGGACTTCCAAAAAGGAAACTTGAATCAAGAAACAAAGGACTACTCATTGAAAGCAGCTGAGACTGCAAAAGAATTAGGTGGGTTGATTCATTTTTTTTGTGTGGGTCGTGTCTTAGAACAAAAAGATATTACTTGGCTTAAAAATATCTCAGAAATGGGCCATCCTATCGGCAATCATACTTATGACCATGTCAATGTGTGGGCCACAGAACCGCAAAAAACGCAATTTCGTTTTCAACGTTCTCCCTGGTTACTAGGAGGAAAATCAGCAGAGCAAGTCATTCGTCAAAATATTCGATTAACCACTGACGCAATGAAGCAGCGATTAGGAATTATACCTGATGGATTCAGAACACCAGGTGGTTCGAGCAATGCGCTAAATAAGCGACCAGATTTGCAAAAAATGTTACTCGCTGAGGGTTTTAAATGGGTCAGTTCTAAATACCCACAACATAAATATAGTCGGCCCAAAGAAGAGCCTACCCAGGAAATCTATCAGTCCATTTTACAAGCACAAAAAGAGGCTCAACCCTATATCTATCCAACTGGTTTGATTGAAATCCCTATGAGTCCCATCAGTGATGTAGGAGCTTTTCGGTCCGGCTATTGGAAATTAAATTATTTTCTCAAATCTGTAGAGCTCTGCGTTCAACAGGCGATAGAACAAGGCGGCGTGTTCGATTTTCTGTGTCATCCATCTATTATGTATGTCGAAGATCCAAAGTTTGAAACAATCAAGTTAATCTGTGATCTCGTCAACCAAGCAGGGGATAAAGCTGAAATTGTTGGATTAAGCGACATTGCAAAACGCGTTTCTAAGAATCAACACTAATCCCTCGTTTTCACAAACTTCAACATTTAAAGGAGCTTCTTCAAAGATGATCGGCTCACGTTATCTATTATGTAGTTTGTTCTTATTCTACACAATTTTGTACCCACATATCGGTAATGCTGGTGGTGAATCTCGTGTCTATCAAAACACATTAAAAAAACTGACAGACCCCACTCCTTTACTCGCTGATTACCCCGAATTTATTCAACCTATTGAGGAACTTCGTCGATATGAAGCACCATTGTTAGTGGGCGATGAAGGGGCTGACCTTAGTGTGAGAGCCTGGAGATTCTCATATAACGCAAGAGGCATTATCGAAATTCCCAACAAAATACGAGCCGACAAGACTGCAGTGATTATGGTCCATCCCTGGGGAATTGATGATGGTCAAGGCTGGATGACTCCTGAACCGGCTGGTGCTGCTGATTTCTGTACTCCCGACAAAAACCATTTAGCAGGACGACATACACGCGAAGTCATTGATCCATTTTTAAAGCGTTCCAGAAAAGATGTCGCGCTGGTGATGTATAGCCTTATCGGCAAAGTAGATCCTATCAGAAAAAAACTGTACCGCACGTTTGACTATAACCCTACAAAAGCAGAGCGAGTACAGGCTCGTAAAGATCTTACAAAGCAATTAAAAAGCCTGCCTTACAAGGGAGAGCCATTACCGACTCAACTCACTCTATCCAAAGAACAACCAGTGATTGATTATTTCAAACAATTCTCTGGACTCAGTGCACGTGATCGGTTCAATGGTAAAGGTTTTTGGGATGTCCCCGTTCCCGTCACACGTGACATTACTGTTCATGATGATGACGTGTTGATCTTTGACCAAGAGGGATATGAGCCTTTAAAGCTGTTTTTGAAAAAAGAGGGCATTCGCCATATTCTATTAACAGGATACGCAACAGATATGTGCTTCTGCAAAACGACTGCTGGCTATGAAAATCTCTCACGCGATTTCAATGTTTTTCTGGTAGGTGATGCAAGCCTAGCCACCTTTCCTGCCAACTCTTCACCTAAATATGCAACAAATGCGCATATTTCTTTTGCCTCATTAAATCATTTGATCACACAGGTCTCCTGGATTAAGAAAATCCATTCTGACTGAATTATATGACATGCTACTAATCAAAAGGTAATTTCATATTCCTCTCGATCCAAACCTTGCTTGAGTAGCGGATAAAGTGTTCCAGACTTAGAATGAGATCATTCTGAATTCCGCTCGCCGTTCATGAAAGAGGTTTCCATGACAGATCAAGGTAACTCTGATCTCGATGAAGAAGAAGAATTAGTACCTGATGAGGTGATTCCACACCAGTCGTTACCTCCTCTGAAATACAAAGACTTACCCCCAGCCATCTCCTGGAGAAAAATGATCGGCCCCAGCATTATGCTGGCAGGACTCTCGCTTGGATCGGGTGAATTTGTTCATTGGCCTTACATAACTTATAAAACGGGCTTCCTTTTCTTTTGGGCCTGCCTTCTGGGTGTAATGACTCAGTTTTTTCTGAATATGGAAATTGAACGCTGGACCTTGGCTACTGGTGAGAGCGCTATTATCGGCTTCTGTCGTATGAATAAAAACTGGGCTTGGATCATGCTCATCCTGAATATCATTCCCTGGGCCTGGCCAGGTTGGGCAACCGGCGCTGGTACCATGCTAAGCTGGACTTTTTTGGGTCCGGAAACCATTGCCAGCATACAAGTAGAACCAGCTGCGTCTCAATTCTCGCTTCAAGATTTACCCGACAAAGCCTCTTACTCCGCCGAAACAAATACTTTGAAGTGGCGTGGATCTATGGACAAATCCGAACGAGACAACTTAAGTAGCGCTTTCACGAAGAATCAGAGCCAAGACCAATCAAATGAACTGTTCAACAAAATTAATCAAGGATACGACCTGCAATATGAGGCCAAGTATAGTTCGTTTCTGGGAATTGCAGGCTTACTCTTAGTAGGTATTGTCTTAACAACAGGGCCAGTGGTTTATAACACCGTTGAAAAAATACAGATTTTTCTGGTCGGTACAATCTTCGTAATTGCAGTGATTCTGGGAATCTATCTCATTGAACCTTATGCCGTTACATCTATGATGCAAGGGGCAGTCAGTATTGGGCAGATGCCTAGTGAATCCAGTGGTTTGTCAACCATGGCACTTCTTGGAGCATTGGCATTTGCCGGCGCTGGGGGAACCATGAATCTTGGCCAAAGCAACTTCATCAAAGATAAAGGCTACGGAATGGGCAAGTATATCGGACGAATCACCAGTCCGATTACCGGACAAGAAGAAGCCGTCAGTGAAGCCGGATATCACTTTAAACATACCGATGAAAATCAAAAGCTCTGGCGACAATGGTGGCGTGCTGCCAACATCGAACATTTCTTCAGCTTCTTTCTGACCTGTCTGGCTTGTCTGGTTTTATTGTCGCTGATTTCTTATTCCCTGTTTTATGATGCAAACGGGCAACTTAAAGAAGGCGTGGCGCAGTTTGGATCCGGTCTTAATTTTATCTGGGGCCAGGCAACTCTTCTTGAAGACAGGCTTGGTGGAACTTTCAAATTGCTCTTCTTACTCATGGGGGCTGCCATACTGCTCACAACCGAATTGGGAGTCCTCGACGTAACCGCACGTATCTCTGCTGATATTCTGAAAGTGAATTATTTGAGGGAGAATGAGAACTGGTCGTTGAGCAAACTTTATTATGTCTTCCTTTGGAGCGAGATTTTACTTGGTTCTGCAATCCTACTTTATGGCTCAATTAACCCCCTATTCAAGCAACCATTGTTTCTCATTGAAACTTCAGCCGCCATGAATGGTGGAGTGATGTTTCTCTATTCGATGATTCTATTGTATATGAACACGAAAATACTCAGTCGAAGCATCAGTACCAATCCCTTGCGATTTGTCGTTATGGTCTGGGCTGCCGCTTTCTTCGGTTATTTCAGCTTACAAGCTTTTCAAGTACAAATTATCCCTTATTTTGAATCCATTTTGAAAATCTGATTTCTATTGCAAATCATTAGATCTCTTAAACATTTCCTTCATAATAGACTGCTTTCACCATGTTAAAATAGGCACTGATATCGATTCGTGTTGATTTATGCTTACTCTTTCTACAGCTCAATAAAGGGATTGCCACTTTCTCAATGATTTTACATAATACTGCTAATCTGACTAGGAGCTGTTGAGTTTCAGCCCTATCGTCGTCTTTACCACATAAGATAATCATTAAGCCTTTGGCTTGATTTTGATGATTCTTCCAGAATTACCTCTCGCTGAAAGAACTAGACATGTCAATATACAAAGATAACTCGGAAACAATCGGTCAAACTCCTTTAGTGAAAGTCAATCACTTAACTGAGGGGCTTAAGGCAACAGTACTTGCCAAAATTGAAGGACGTAACCCCGCTTACAGTGTGAAGTGCCGAATCGGTGCGAATATGATTTGGGACGCTGAAAAAAATGGCAAACTGAAACCGGGCATGCAGGTTGTAGAACCAACGAGCGGTAACACTGGAATTGCACTCGCGTTCGTGTGTGCTGCTCGAGGATATAAGTTAACACTAACCATGCCAGACTCGATGTCAGTAGAACGTCGTTTAATGTTGAAAGGCTTTGGTGCCAATCTGGTACTCACTCCAGGCGCTGATGGCATGAAAGGAGCAATCCAAAAAGCAGAAGAATTAGCTGCCAGTCCCGAATTTTTTATGCCTCAACAATTTGAAAATCCTGCGAATCCGGAAATTCATTTTAAGACCACAGGTCCAGAAATTATTAATGATACTGAAGGAAACATCGATTACTTTGTAGCTGGTGTTGGTACCGGTGGAACTATCACGGGAGTTTCGCGATATCTAAAACAAGAAAAAGGCCTTAATATCAAATCCATCGCCGTGGAACCAACGAGCAGCCCCGTTTTGTCAGGAGGAGAACCGGGTAAGCACAAGATTCAGGGAATCGGAGCGGGATTCATCCCGGGAAACTGTGACACATCACTCATTGATGAAGTCATTCAGGTAACAGATGACGAGGCATTCGAAATGGCAGGAAAAATCGCCCGCCAAGAAGGAATTACGTGTGGAATTAGCTGCGGTGCAGCGATGCACGCTGCTGTGGAGATTGCCAAACGTCCTGAAGCAGAAGGAAAAACAATCGTGGTTGTGCTGCCTGACTCAGGAGAGCGTTACTTGTCAACGCCGCTATTTGATGATGCGCGCTGATCATACCAAAACGCCACAAGTTATTATCAAACCATAGGTTCAGAAAACTGTATCTGTAGAAATGCAATGCAGAAAAACCTTTGACTTAAATTCTGAACTCAGAACAGTAGCGACCAGTGGCCATCGACTGTATTCTTCACTACATAAAATAAAGTAGAACCCCAAGTTCTGTTTTGTGTCTCCTGAAGGGGTATGTGGCTCTACAGACAAAAAATGGGTATTTCTCGTGTAACCAAGTAACTTTTGGATTGTTTTACCATGCGTTTTGAAACGAAGTGCGTTCATACTGGAGTAGACAAAGACAGTACATTTAACAGCTGTACTACTCCCATTTATCCAACATCAACCTTCTACTGGGATAGCTTGGAAAGTCACAAGGGCTTCGATTACACGCGTAGTGGAAATCCGACTCGAAGTGCAATGGAAGAAAACATCGCCGCTTTAGAAGGCGGAGTGTCTTGCCGAGCCACTTCGACTGGAATGTCTGCGATCACTCTGGTAATGCACTTATTCAAACCCGGTGATCATATTATCGCGGGAGATGATATTTATGGTGGCACCTATCGTTTGTTTGCAGATGTTTTTACGAAATGGGGAATCAAATTTTCATTTGTAAAGATGGGAGATATTGAGAATGTCAAGTCAGCATTGACTCCAAAAACCAAAGCAATCTGGATCGAAACTCCCAGTAACCCTTTAATGAATCTTGTAGATATTAACGCAGTAGTCAAAGTTGCTTCTGAAGCAGACACAGATATTATCACAATTGCCGACAATACATTTTGCTCTCCTTATCTTCAAAGACCAATTGAATTCGGCGTTGATATTGTAGTACATTCGACGACAAAATATTTAAATGGGCATTCAGATGTTGTCGGTGGTTGTGTCGTATCACGCACAGAAGAACTCGCCGAACGGGTCGCTTATAATTCGAACTCGCTGGGACTGGGATGCTCTCCCTTTGATGCCTGGCTTGTCTTACGTGGCATCAAAACTCTGGGCCCTCGTATGGAAGCGCATCAACGCGGCGCAATGGCTTTAGCTCGAATGCTGGAAACACATCCCAAAGTAGAACACGTTTACTATCCAGGTTTGGAGTCACACCCAGATCATGAATTAGCAAAACGTCAGCAAGATGGTTTTGGAGGAATGCTGAGTTTTGATGTGAAAGAAGGGCGATCTGCTGCTGAAAAAGTCATGTTAAACTCAAAACTATTTCTCTTGGCAGAATCACTGGGAGGAGTCGAGTCATTGATTGAATATCCGGAGAGCATGAGCCACGCCTCAATGACCCTGGAAGCACGGCGCGCAGCAGGAATTACCGAAAAAACGGTTCGGGTCTCAGTGGGAATAGAAAACAGCGAAGATTTGGTTGCCGACATGAAGCAAGCCTTAGATAGCTAGTCTGACCACCGTCGCGCTCCCCTTTATTTGTAGAATGAAATTGACCTGATTGAATCAAATGTCAATCTTGGTAAGGGAGTATGCAATTTCTCTCAGATGAGATCGTTAAGCGCGTGCAATCTACGTTTCTTTTATGATATGATACCCTGTTGAATTCTAATCCAATTCAAATAAACGTAGCTCTACTTCGATTCTATAAGAGAACTCTGTTTTCATTTAGAGATACAATTCCACTAATACAACCTCCTGAAAACAAAGAAGGCCGAGGTTATGAGTATAGATTCATACGATCCTTGTCCCTGCAATAGCGGAAAAAAGTACAAATTTTGCTGTCATTCGATCGGCGATGAAATCAGCAAAATTTCGCACCTGCATGAAACACACCAAACCGCCACTGCCTTGCAATTGTTGGATCGGCTCAAAATAAATCACCCTGAACAACCTTTGAGTTTCATAACAGAAGCTCAAATTTTAATGGCTGAAAGGCGCTTTGAAGATGCCTGCAAGCCGCTGGAACAATGTTTGGAACGTGACCCGGATCATCCTGCCGCCCATTCCTTATTGGCTACCTCGACATTTCTTGCTCAAGGCTACAAACAGGCACAAAAAACCATTTACACTGCATTACAAAAGTGTGCTGCAGTCGATGTTAGTTTGGCAACACCATTGGCGATCAGCATCGCAATCGCGTTACAAATGCGCGGTTTTTATTTAGCAGCACGTGAGCATTTTGCGTTGGCAATGCGTGTCGCTTCTCAGGAGTATCAACAGAACCTGTTTATGAATCTGTTGGAATTTGATGGTGATGACCAAATTCCTTATCAGTTCCGTGGGGTACACATCCTGGAACGCTGCACTATTGAAGATTCAGAGCATCAGGAAACGTTTGAAAGAGCTCAACGTCTTGCAAATTTGGGCTGTTACCGATTAGCCGCTGGCTTGTTCAAACAACTAGCAGAAGCGACCGGACAGGTAACTTTATGGAAAAATGCTGCGTTTTGTTATGCCTGGGCAACAGATGAAACAAAATCGGCTGAACTGTTTCATAAAGCTGCAAGCCTGGAGAACGATTTTGCTGAAGCTGTCGAACTCGAAACTCTGGCGCAATTGCTTGATTTAAACAACACTGATGAAGTAGTTGATTCCATCGAAAAAGTTTATGAAGTGGACTCGGTTTCCAAGTTCATTACATTATTAGAACAACATACTCAAATATTGCGTGGAAATGTTCCGTCGGAACAAGAACAAGACGTGGATGAAAACACTCCTATCGCATACTTTCAAATTCTAAGTACTCCCATCGATGTTAAGTCAAGGGGAGAAGAAATCGATCTTGATAATGTGCCTGTCGTCATTGGTGATATTGATGTCATTGATGCCGATCGACAAATGGAACAACCTGCGATCGTTCGTCTATATGCTTACGAAGGAGAGCAAATCACTTTAGCAGAAAAATTGTTTGGCGAAGCTTTAGGTGAGCAAGGCAAAAAAGACTGTGGTTTAAAAGTTTTAGATCAAGACGACGAAGCGTCAAGCAATCCGCTCTCTCCCGTCCCATCAGAACAATGGCCTCTCTTTTTCAGGTGGAGTTTTCCACAGAAAATGCCTATTATCAAGCGTAGAGAATTAGAAGCACTACAATGGAAAAAGCTTCTCTCTGAAGCCTGGGCAAACACAAAATTAGCAGGGCTGGATGGAAAAACTCCTCAGGAAGCAGCTGGTAAAGATAATCTGAAAGTCGCTTTAACGGCTGCTGCTTATGTACTTGATGCACAATCACTTTCATTAGGTCATTTCCTGAAGTTTGACGAACTTGATCCAAAACTCGGAATTTCGGAACTTCCCAACCTTAGTGTTGATAAGTCATCCCGTTTTAACACCTGCTCTTCGATGACTCAAAACAGAATTCCAGCTAAAGAGCTAAGTAATGAGCAGTTAATGTATATTTTTAACCGTGCATTACTCATTCGACATCCTCGATTCCTATATGAAGTCTTACTTGAGATCTTGAGTCGTGAAGAATGCAAAAAAGAGGTCGATCTCGACCGAGTTTATTCGACATTGACTGAAATTTGCCACAAGCGTCACCATCGAGATGAGACGCTCTCATGGATTCACAAAGGTCAGGAAAATGCTCAAACGCAACCAACCAACGCATTTGAAAGTGAACTGCAATGGAAAATGCGAGAACTCTCATTTCGATTAGAAGATACATCTGATCCCGGGCTTTCAGACTTTATGAAACAGATCTGGAATCAATATGGCAAAAAGACTCCACAAATCAAAGAATACCTCAAAGCGTTCGCTCAAGCATTTGAACTAGATGTATCCTGGATGAACCAATCAGCTCTAGCAGAGCTAGGCACTACTTCCAGTGAAGGCATTTGGTCTCCAGGAGAAACCGCACCAGATGATTCTCCCGATTCGGGACAGAAACTCTGGTTACCTGGTGAATAATTGTAATAATGAAAATCCCCTGCGTTAAACTCACTCTTTTATTCTAAGAGCGATCAATCTCAGGCATGCACCGTACAGGAAAGCACATCAGTCAGTGGATACGATCAGGCAGTTTTCCAGTTCAAAAGCTGTGATGCAACGAGCCCTCGAATTAGCCACTCGAGGGCAAGGATTTGTTGAACCCAATCCTGCAGTCGGTTCGGTTATTGTTGACGATAATCTGAACTTGATCGGTGAGGGATATCACCAAAAATACGGTGGGCCTCATGCTGAAATCCATGCTTTGGATATCGCCGGAGCAAAAGCGAACGGGGCAACTATTTATGTCACCTTGGAACCATGCTGTCATCAAGGGAAAACAGGACCTTGCTCGCAAGCAGTAATTCAAGCTGGCATTAAGAAAGCAATCATCGCGATGCGCGATCCTGCACCGCACGTTGATGGAGGCGGAATTGCTGAGTTGGAACAGGCAGGAATTGATGTTGAAGTCGGTCTACTGGAATCTGATGCTCATAAATTGGTCCGCCCTTTTGTAAAACGAGTTACAAAGGGGCTGCCTTGGATCCATGCCAAGTGGGCAATGACACTGGATGGAAAGCTTGCAACAAAAACTGGTAATTCACAATGGATTTCAAATGAACGTTCGCGCGAGTTAGTGCACCAGCTTCGTGGTCGCATGGATGCGATAATGGTTGGTCATCAAACTGCAGAAAAGGATAACCCGCTTCTAACTGCTCGACCTGCAGGGCCGAGAACACCCGCTCGAATTGTTGTTGACTCACAGGCAACACTTTCAAGCGAATCAAAATTGGTTCAATCTATCAATGATGCGCCTGTCATTGTCATCGCACACGAATCAGCTTCCAGCAAAAATATTAAAGGCCTTGAAAACGCGGGCGTTGAAGTCTTGCAGATTCAAAGTGCACCAGGAACAAAAACAGCCCAACCCGACCTCGAGAAATGTCTGCTGGAACTTGGACACAAGGAAATGACCAATATACTCATCGAAGGAGGAGGAAGTTTACTCGGATCCTGTTTTGATGCACAACTCATCGATGAGGTTCACGTCTTCATCGCCCCAAAGATTGTAGGAGGAAAAAGAGCAATCACTCCTATTGCAGGACAAGGATTGGAAATGATCCCACAGTTTCAAAATGTCATTGAACACCAGATTCAACTACTGGATTCAGACATCTACGTGCATGGCCTGTTAGATTATCAGAGCTAGCTTTTATCTGATTTAGACTTTTACAGACTTAATGTAACGAACGAGAAAGTGTATCGAGCAATGTTCGCAACTCGGGACGTTGTCTAATCACTCCGACAAGCGCATATTTACTCAAATTGCTACCATACATTTGCCGGTTCAATGTCGGACGAACTTCTTGTTTGAAATACCGATCCTGACGAAGACGTATTGCCACATAGCTGGCGGCCATCGCAACAAGTGCTAATCCCAGATCCAAATACCAGCTTTCCCACCCCAGTCCAAACACTTTGTGAATCAAGACACAAACCCAGAACCAGGCAAGAGTAGAAATCCAGATTGGCCGCGCGATCAATGAATTCAATCTCTCATTCGCATGAACTAAGTGCCCGTAAAATTCCGGACTCGCCATTTCATCGAGTGACCGTTCTTTCTGGAAATTTTCACAAGTCAATTCTCCGTGACTACGTGAAACGATAACTGATTCTCCTTCATCAGGGAGAAAATCAGCTAAATACTCCAATTCTTCAAAGGGTGTACTCATTCCATGCCCCTTATCTCAATTCCAACCGCCGCCACAATCATAATATCTGTTATTCTGAAGTTGAAAAACCGTGATGTACTGAGCTTTTGTGATTAGTAACAAGAAAAACAACTTTGGAAAATATAGTCAAAAAGACTGAATCACTTTTATTATTTTATCTAAATCATTCGCAACGACAATAGGTCCGTTAGAAAAAAGAGCCTCGGTTACACCGTGACTTGTTAGTTTTTCGTCCATATGTTCATTAGTTGCAGAATGATAGGCTACTGTCGCATTAGGATCTTTTAACTGATGGCCGGTTAAAACACAAACGACGCGATCACTGGAGGCAATAACCCCTTCGCTTCTCAATAGCTTCGCCCCAGCCACACTGGCCGCACTGGCTGGTTCACATCCAAATCCCCCTGCCCCAATCTGGGCCTTCGCATCAAGAATCTCCTGATCATTGACTTCTCGTACAACACCGTCACATACATCAAGTGCTCTCAAGGACTTAGAAAAATTAACCGGACGATTTATTTCAATCGCGCTTGCTAGAGTCGAGGCGCGCCGATCTTCTTTGTCCATCTGAGAAAAGAATTCAGAAGAACGAGAGTTGTCGTAATTGCCTCCATTCCAACGTAGGCCTTGCTGTTCGTAAAGTTGATAAAGCGTGTTCGCTCCCTGCGCGTTGATGATTGCCAGACGAGGAATTCGCTCAATGAGCCCCAGTGCTTTCAATTCCATAAATGCTTTGCCAAACGCACTGGAATTTCCCAGATTTCCGCCTGGGACAACAATCCAGTCAGGCACTTCCCAATTCAGACTTTCAAGGACACGAAACATGATTGATTTCTGGCCTTCCAGTCGGAACGGGTTCACACTATTACACAAATAAATTCCTTCAGAAGTACATACTTCGCGAACACGCGCCAGCGCATCATCAAAATCTCCCTGAATTTGAACGGTTTTTGCGCCATAGTCGAGTGCTTGTGTTAGTTTTCCAAATGCAATCTTCCCACTACCCACAAATACGACGACTTTGAATTTTTGGGCCACGCTTGCATAAACCGCTAAGGAAGCGCTGGTATTACCGGTAGAGGCACACGCAGCAACTTTGGCACCAACCATGACAGCATGGGTAGAAGCAGCCGTCATACCATTGTCTTTAAAGCTACCGGAAGGGTTCAACCCTTCATATTGTAGGAAAAGCCCATCATCATTCAGACCTGCATATCGCGCGACCTGCTGAGAAGCTTTTAGCATGGTCTGCCCTTCGCCGATCGTAACAATCTGATCATCTTGAGCGAAGGGTAACAATTCACGAAACCGCCAGACGCCACTGAAATCGATGGGACGGTTACGAGTACTCCAACGTTTTTCAAATTCCCGTAACGACTGAGGGACCGGAACCTGATCCCAATCATAAGAAACATCCAGCAGTTCACCACATTTTGGGCAGCTTGTTAACACTTCACCCAATGCATATGTTGCCTGACAACTGGGTGAAATACACTTTTGGTAAGCAATTTCAGTCGATACAGTGGAAATCGTCGTTTCTCCTCAATACAAATGGTTGGTAGATTATTGAAATTTTAAAAACAGTGTACTAGATTTCGTGAACTAAACGTTTATTGTCTAGGCAGTCACAACGATTCGCAACTGAAAGCTTATTGATTCAAACTGTTTTTCCTAGAGAACGTCTTATTTTGAGGGCATCTCTTACGACCCTCATCTTGAATTTGCGATTCTAACGCCTTACATTGATTTGTTTAACGACGATTTCTGCTGATACATTCAGCCTACTTTTATTTTCAGGTACTCCCGATATGTTCGAGCTCACAAAGGTGCAAGCAGCATTAGAACAATTCTCGCTTGATGGTTGGTTATTTTATGATTTTCGAGGGAGCAATGTTCTGGCCAGAAGAATCCTCGATATCCCCGAAGATGCGATGGGTTCACGGCGTTTTTTCTACTTTGTTCCCAAATCAGGACAGCCTACTAAACTGGTTCACCGAATTGAATCGGAAGCACTGGACCACCTCCCGGGAGAAAAAGTCATCTATCTAAAATGGCAAGAACTGGAAGCGGGGATCGAAACAATATTGCGCAATGCAAAACTGATCGCAATGGAATATTCTCCACGGAATTCTAATCCTTACATTTCTCGAGTTGATGCGGGAACTGTAGAACTGGTTCGTGAATCGGTTGAGTCCATCGTTCCCTCTGGAGATCTGGTTCAACTCTTCGAAGCAGTGTGGGATGCTGAGCAATGGGAGTTACATCAAAAAGCTGGTGTAGAAACTGACAAAGCCTTTGAGGTTGCGTGGTCATTCATCGCGACTCAAATTCGAGAGCAAGGGAGCGTTGAAGAGCAAGCCGTTTCAGATGTGATTATGGAGCACTTTGAACAGAGTGGATTAACAACTTATCACCCTCCGATTGTTGCTCGTGAGTCGCATAGTGGTGATCCCCATTATGAAACGGGAACCGGTTCTGATACTGCCATTCGAGAGAGTGACTTTGTACTAATTGACTTGTGGGCCAAACTGGATGTCCCAAGGGGCGTTTATAGTGATATGACGCGTGTTGGCATTGTCGGCCGACAGGTTCCCGAAACATATTCTCAGATTTTTCAAATTGTCGCCGAGGCCCGAGATGCCGCAATCACTTTAGTTGAAAAGGCATTCTCTTCGGGCACTCCCCTTCAAGGTTGGGAAGTTGACCAAGCTTGTAGAGATGTCATAGAAGAAGCTGGTTATGGCCAGTATTTTGTGCATCGCACTGGCCACAGCATTGGACAAGAGACCCACGGCAATGGTGCCAACATGGACAATCTTGAGACACATGAAGAGCGTCTTATCCTACCTCGAACCTGTTTCTCGATTGAGCCGGGAATTTATCTTCCCGAATTTGGAGTTCGAAGTGAAGTGAATGTCTTCATAGACGGACAAAATAAAATCCATGTAACAGCAGGAGAGCGTCAAACAGAGATTCTATCGATCTTGAGCGAGTATTAACTAAGCTCTTTTAAACCAATCTCGATCTTTATTATTCCTGATCAATTCGAAGCATTTCGTCTAAAATGACGGGGTGCCAGAGATCGTCGCGCTGTGATTGCTCTGTGTAGTTCTTTCTAGCCCAGGTGCGCAGCCGCATCTCCTCAATGGCATCGACTGAAAATCTGCTTGCTTCTTGTGCCGAAAAAGAAATTGTAGCTGAAATACCCAACGGTCTACTCCTCACTCAAAACATCTTGAGAATAAAACTCGTCGAACCAGCTTCCTGCAGCCGCGAGACCCTTTTTATTAAAGAACAAGTCTGAATTGACTCTCAAACTAAGGAAAACCGTATCCGGTTCCATAAGAAAATGAGAGAGTTATTCAGATTTCTGGTGAAGACCAATCCTGAAATTCGTCACCAGATTTGTCACATATTGTATCTAATCTACCACAATTTCAAGTCGAAATTCAGTAACAAAGATCATTAATGACCGAAGATCAAATGATACTTAGAGTTAGAATTTCGGCGCCGTTAAAGGCAAGTACTGTTTTCTGCTCACACGTCCCTTTATTTTTCTAAAGAGACATCGACCGTGCTCCCCATTGGCAGATCGGGCCAAAGCCGTCCTGATGGTTCAATGTAGACCATGACAACGCTTTCACGAAATCCCGGCTTTGAGACTGCTTGCTCTGAAATTTTGCTAACAGTTCCTTTTCCTTTAATGTTTCCGGAAAAAACGATTTTTACTTCTGTCCCTCGTTTGAAGAAATTTAGCTTTCGAGAAGGAACATCCACAATCAAAAACGGACGTTCTTTATCGAATAGCTCCACAATCGGAGTACTTTTCTGAACTGAGTCTCCGATCTCTTTTTTGAAGATCCCGACCACACCAAACCGATCAGCATTCAGTCGCAAAGCATCGCGTTGGAATTCCAGATTTTTTAGCTCACTTTTCACCCGGTCTAAACGGTTCATGATTACTTCCACACCCATTGCCAGCCGGATCTGTTTGGGGAGTTTTTTTTGAATGGCCTTCAAATCTGTCATCTGTTCTTCACAGAGTTTGACACGGGCTGCGAACACTTCAGCGGAGTTACGAGCAGATTCCTGACGTAACATCGCCGTGATTCGGTTTTCGTCTGGTAATCGGCTTTCATAAACCAAAGACCGAAAGACTTCTTCCTTTGAACCATTACTGGAAATCGAATTATAATCTTGAAGAAAATCCTGCCATGCCAAATTGGTTATCTGGTGGATGTATTGCTCTTTGAGATATTGCGAAGATTTCAACTTAGCATTGAAGACTTCAGATTCAATGTCCTTATTTCGCAAGGCTAATTCCACTTCTGATTTTGCCTTTGATTGCTCAAGCTCGGCTTCAAGTGCAATTAATTCCTGTTGTTTTTTATTCCAGCTTCTATCTAAAGAATAATCAAAGAGAGCCAGGATTCGTTCTCCACTAGAGACAACCTGCCCCTCCTTAACATAGATCTCTTGAATGACTGCGTCATTTTTAGCTGTGATGATCGTTTTCGGGGCCTGCAAAGAACCAATGTAGGTTTCAACACGGACACCTTTCACCCATTGAGCACTCCAGATTCCTCCAGCCAAAGCAAGCATTAAAATAATTAATGCCCGAAACCCAAATGAAGAGGAGTGTTCGTGCAAATCATTTTGAACTTGATAGTCATCAATTAATTCAGAAGGCATTTCTGGCTGTCCTAAAATCATCCAGATTCATTTAGTAGTATAAATCGCGCTACACAATGCGCCACTTATCGAATCGGATTCTAAGCAACCAGAATTTACCTCAAATTCAGCAAAATGTATCCTGCCCAAAACATTCCTGTTAAACTTTAACGCCTACGAAATCTACAGCCCAATTGGCCAGCAGCGAACAGGGACTATTTGTATACATTTCCTCGTCTTTTCTTATACAAAATAAAGCCATCAGAAAAGACTGTCCTTCATCTTGAAAGCCCCCAACTGATAGGAATCAATCAATTGAAGTTGATCTATTACACAGGCAACGATCCAGCAAAGAAGCAACAATGCACGTGTGGTCGCAATTCCAGAATTCTTCCGTTAGGATGATTTGTAACTGTTCTTAGTAATTGTCAAATATGAACAAAAACTTACAAACACAACTGGTAATGAAAGTGAAACAGGTTTCATGAAACCAATCGTACAAATCTCATTAGATCTGACCAACATAGGTGAAGCTCTGGAAACAGCAGCAATGGCGATACGAGCTGGTGTGGATTGGCTGGAAGCAGGCACTCCTTTAATTCTCGCAGAAGGCTTAAATTGTGTTCGAGAACTCAGAGCACAATTTCCGGAAACCCCGATTGTTGCAGATTTAAAAACGATGGATGGTGGTTATCTTGAAGCTGAAATGATGGCACAGGCAGGTGCAACACATGTTGTTGTGATGTCGCGTGCTCATGAAGAAACTATTCATTGTGTCGTGAAAGCCGGCAAAGATCATGGCGTAAAAGTCATGGGAGACAACCTTGCTGATGACATGGTCTCAGCAGCCAGAAAACTGGAAGATCTGGGTTGCGACTATGTGGTTCATCATGTTGGCTATGATGAACGTCGTGGAATTGCTGCAAGGGGAGAGCGAATGCCCAGCCCATTGGGATCAATTAAAAGAAGTCGTAGATGCGATCAGCATTCCCGTTCAGGCGGTAGGAGGGCTTTCATTGGAGCAAGCCATCAGGACCCCAGAATACGGTGCTCCACTTGTTGTACTAGGAGCGCCGCTTACAATTGATGCTGATTCGTTCAAGACTGCCTCCGGAAATCTAGAAGACTCATTGAGATTGATCTGCGAAAAAGTACACGCTTACGGTGATGTTCCGATTGGAGGACAAAAATGAGTCAGGCAGAAATGACACAAACGGCTGTTGTGAATTATGCACCTGAAGCAAAATCAGTTGAGTTACAGGACATTCCAATTCCTGATTTCGGAGCAGACGAAGTGCTGCTTAAAGTTTCTGCTGTGGGGGTTTGTGGCAGCGATCTTCATCAATGGACGGCCGACCATAGTTGGCCTGTGAATTATCCGGTTGTACTCGGCCATGAATTTGCAGGGACAATTTTTAAAACAGGAAGCCTGATTAAAAATTGGTCAGAAGGAGATCGTGTTGTCAGCGAAACAGCAGCGGTGATTGATCTGGATAACCCGATGTCTCGAGAAGGTCGTTATAATCTGGACCCAACGCGAAAAGGCTTTGGATACGGTGTCAACGGTGCAATGACTCGATTTGTGCGCGTTCCGGCACGCTGCCTGCATCGCGTACCCGATCGGTTACCATTAGAAAAAGCGGCACTCACTGAACCGTGCTGTGTCGCTTTTAATGCCGTGGTGATGAATGGAGAGATTCAACCAGGCGACCGCGTGGTTGTATTCGGCCCTGGACCTATTGGTTTACTTTGTGCAGCCATGGCACGACTGCAAGGAGCTGAAGTCGCTGTTGTCGGTCTGGAACGAGACAAAGAACGTTTGGAAATTGCCGAACGCTTCTACGGTTGCCAACCCATCATTGATGGGCTCGATGAGTGGACTATGGAAACGGATGGCCTAGGCGTGAATGGTGTGGTAGATGCGGCCGGTGTCTCTGTCACACTGAAGAAGTCATTAGAAATTGTGCGCCCGGGTGGCTGGATAAGCAAAGTCGGCTGGGGACCTCAACCCCTGGGTTTTTCTTTGGACCCCTTAGTACAAAAAAACATCCGTCTGCAAGGCAGCTTCAGTCACAATTGGCCGATTTGGGAGCGTGTTATTCGATTGCTGACAACCGGCCAATTAAACATCGAACCTATCATCGGCGGAACTTGGTCATTAAATGAATGGCATACGGCTTTTGAAACCATGCATTCCGGTGAAATTGTGAAAGCAGTACTTACTCCATAAGCTAACGAGAGAACGACTACGACTAACATATATCAGGAAAATAGGCTCTAAACGTCACCCATTACTTCAACTTTGATTTGATAGAACATTCCATGCCAAAACTAGCCGCGTTTCCGAAAGCCTTTATGGATGAGTTATGTCTTTCCGGAGAAATGACCCTTCGCCAGTGGATCGATCTGGCAGCCACTCTTGACATTGATGGACTGGAATTTTATGCCGGCTTCCTGGAAATGAAGGACCAGAATTTTTGGTCGGAAGCGAAAAAAATGGCGACGGATCAAGGTCTAGAAATCCCCATGATGTGTTGCTCGCCCGACTTTACTCACCCTGATAAATCATTTCGAAACGAACAGATCGAAGCTGAAAAATTCTGGATGGAAATGACCGCAGCCTTGGGAGGGAAGTATTGTCGAGTACTTTCAGGTCAAAAGCGCCCGGAAGTCTCACGCGAAGAAGGCATTCAGTATGCGGTCTCATCTATTGAAGCCTGTCTCCCTTTGGCTGAAAAACTGGGAATCATCCTGATTATCGAAAATCATTATAAAGACAACTATTGGGAGTATCCAGAATTTGCACAGATGGCTGATGTCTTCTGTGAGCTTGTGTCTCGAATCAATTCTCCGAATTTCGGTGTCAATTATGATCCGAGTAATACCATTCTGGCTGGTGAAGATCCATTAGAATTACTTTCGAGGATTAAACATCGGGTAGTCACCATGCATGCCAGTGATCGTTATTTGATTGAAGGCACAATTGAAGATTTACGAAAAGAAGAAAATAATAGCCTGGGATATGCAAGCCGACTGAGTCATGGTGTCATTGGTGAAGGATTAAATGATTATGACGCAATCTTTTCCCAACTCAAAGAAGTCGGTTTTGACAGTTGGATCAGTATCGAAGATGGTGTAAATGGGATGGAAGAATTGCAAAAAAGTGCAACTTTTCTCAGGACAAAGGTGTCTCAATACTGGGGATAGTTCCGATTGTACTAGCAAATAGAACAAATCGGTAAAATAGAGAACCCAATCGGCATTGCATATACGTCCAAACAGAGATATTGTATATACATCTGGACTTAATTATGATTACGATTTAATAACAATCTCTCTGATTGACCAGACAAATATGCCTTGCCCACCTGATCTTCTACCTATTAAGAACACTCTGCTCCATTACATATAGTAAGCAGTAGTATTGATTCTTCCAAGAAAGTACACAGAACCGAATACCTATGTTGTCATCCATTTATAAAACCACTTTTTTTCCTTTACTAATTAGCATTGCATTCGTTCTAGCTGGATGTGGTGGATCGAATTCTAATAATCAGCGTTCGGCAAAATCGAATCCGTTTGCCCCTTCAAATGGTAATTTTGCGCCCGCACGTCCACAGACACCAAATAGGCCAAAGACCAAACAGGTGCAACTGCCCCCAAACGAGACTTCCACCACAATTTCGCAGCATAAAACGGAATCTGTTAAAAAAAGTTCCAAACCTAAAACAAACGATACTTCTGTTGAAACTAATATTATTACCGAGACGAGCAAACGAACTTTAGACAGCAAAAGCCCGGGGGTTGCCATCATCGTACGTGGGGTTAGTGGTGATGAGCCCATGGCACTGCCAATTCTCCAAAAAGAGATACGGTCATCAATTCCGCCCCCATCGACTACCAACTTGCAAAAGCAGGACCTTCTAACAGAGACTTCACAGCAAGACTTTGAGAATTTCGTTTTTGATAAACAACTGGTTCTCGTTGTACGCCCTGTTCCAGCAGATCTCTTTGCATTTGCCCAGAAGCTCAATTGGGGTAAGGTAAAAGAAATCGATTTACAAAATCGAATTATCACAGTT
>JAJDEK010000234.1 GCA_029259875.1 Planctomycetaceae bacterium | reverse complement strand
GGAATCGAGAATCTGGACTTCATATTTGCCCATCAGAAACACACCACTATTTCCACGCCCCTGACCTTTACCTTCTATTTTTTCTGGCGTCGCCCACTCCAAATGCAATTGACAGTCACCAAATGACTGTTTGGTTTCAATATCTGTTTTTGTGGTAATCGCATAACCATCCTGAATTTTCCATTGATCGCCGTTTTTCCATTGATTCAGGTTTTTTCCATCGAATAACACAATCGCATCAGAGGGTGGTTTGTTGGGGCTTGTGGCCACAATAGCCGGTTCTTTCCAGATTAAACCGTTCTTATATTCTTCCACTAAATTACCATAAGTTTGGTAAGCCATCCCCAGAAAGATAACGACAACTAGAAAATGAAATACCCTGCGCATACCTGTCATAACTTCTTCCTTCTCTTTATGTTTTCTATTGAGTCATGAATTAAACTAAGAATTCGAATATCAAGTGATCTACTTGAAAGAGATCCACTTTGACGAAGTGCCAACCAAAGATTCAATAATCGAGACTGGCGCCCCCTTCGGCTTCGATCGCTTGGCCGGTGAGAAAGCTCGAATCTTCTGTCGCTAGAAATAAAGCCAGGCGCCCCATTTCTTCGATTGTTCCCATCCGTTTGAAAACCTGAAGATCCGCAACTCGCTTCAACGCGTTTTCTGAATCAGGCAGTGTTGCAGCCCACTCACGCATTAATGGAGTGTCGATATTACTGGGCAGAATTGCATTCACTCGCACACCAGCTTCACCCAATTCAATCGCCAATGATTTTGTGAAGCTGACCTGCGCACCTTTGGTTGAACAATAGGCAGTTGAATGGTGCTGCCCTAAAACGGCCGTCATCGATGACATATTGATGATGGTCCCTTTTGTTTTGCGTAAATGAGGTAAGGCGTACTTGGCACCGGCAAACGTACTGAGGAAGTTGACACGCATCAATTCTTCCATTTCCTCGATGCTTGTTTCCTCCAGAGACATCGCCGCTGGATGAACTCCTGCATTATTGATAATACAATCCAATCGGCCGAATTGATCCACGACCATTTCAATGGCAGATAAAATCTGTTCATGCTCACCAACATCACATTGAATAAAGATCGCCTTGCCCGGCCCCTTTTCATTCAATTCACGTGCTAAATCTTGCCCTGCACGCATACCTCGTGCCAGAATCGCAACTAGACCACCTTCTTCACAAAAAACACGTGAGCAACCTTCACCAATACCTTTACTGCCACCGGTAACAATAACGGCACGATTTTTGAATCTCATACTTCCCTCAATCGATTTGTCTCGCAGGATCAAACTTGGAATCAGCAGTCGTCTGTAATTTTACTTTTACAGTTTGATATTTACGGTAACAATTACCGAGAGGGAATTCCAATCAAACACAGAAATGAATTCGCAGACCGGGATTAATTAAATGAGTTTAATATTCCCAGATTCAGATGAAAGCTGATTAATCAACGACTATTGGTGAGATCCCAGTCGTAAAATTTCGGGAAGTTCAGCTAGATTCAAATTACCACCGCTCAGAACCGCAACTACAGTCTTACCTTGAAATCGATCTTTGTATTTCAGAATTGCAGCTAAAGCTGCTGCTCCCGCTCCTTCCACAAGATTATGAGTTTCTTTGATGATATGATAGGCGGCAATTCTCATTTCATCTTCACTGACAAGCAGAAAGTCATCTACGACCGATTTCATAATCTCCTGAGTCAGTTCAGCAGAAGAGCGCGTGGCAACTCCTTCAGCCCAAGTTTGAGCCGATTTGGTAGTTTGCAATGATCCCGCTTTAAACGATAACTGATTCGCTGGCGCGTTCTCGGCTCCTACACCAATGATTTCCGTTTTCGGGTTCAAGTGTTTGGCGACGATTCCTGTTCCACAAACACCGCTGCCCATACCTACGGGAACGACGATTACATCAGGCGCATTTAGCTTTTCAAAGATCTCAATTGCTTGTGTTCCCACGCCAGCAATCAGCTTTGGTTCGTTCGCTGAATGAACATAACGGCGTTTACCATCAACAAGTTCCTGCTCCAGATATTGTTTTGCTTCATCGAAGTCTTCGCCATATTCAATGATTTCTGCTCCCAGTAACTTTATGGCACGTACTTTATCCGGGTTATTATTTTTTGGAATGACAATGGTACATTTGACGCCATAAATGCGAGCCGCATACGCCAGTGACTGGCCATGGTTGCCAGTCGAACATCCCATGATTCCCGCTTCACGTTCCTCATCGGAAAGAGTACTTACTAAGTTAATCCCCCCTCTGACTTTGAACGCGCCCACAGGTTGATGGTTTTCATGCTTTAAATAAAGCTTGGTATCTGTTAACTGACTTAAACCAGGCCACTCATAAAGAGGAGTAGGGGATAACACTTGACGAATACGTGGAAGTGCTTCCTCAATGTCCTGAAATGTTGGTGGCTGCATCATCAATGCCTATCTATATGTTTTTAAATTTTAGGAATCAACTCATTTTTAAGTGACACATTCCGACTGTTGAAGTTCGTTATAAAAATACCTGTTGTCAAGTTCCGAAACACACAATTTCAGGATCAAACACGAGAACTCTTTATTGCGTTCGCTCAAAACGACTGTTATTATTGATCTACACGTTGGCAATAATAAAACTCAAAAGCCAACTACTATGATTCTGCCTGCCAGACTTTGGGAGCCTGGCTACCGTAAGCTCGTTTGATTACGGATCGGTATCACCAAACCAGTTTTCCACGTGTTTGATGTACCTGGATTTCCAAGCTGTAATCGCTTACCACTCTTGGTGCTTCCTCCACGTCTTTGACTGAAGGCGAA
>JAJDEK010000233.1 GCA_029259875.1 Planctomycetaceae bacterium | reverse complement strand
GCGGAGTTCCCATGAACGTAAATCCGCAAGGAGCACTGAATGCGTTTCCGCAGATGACTCCTTTTGAAAAGATGTTTCAACAGCATCGCGTTGATCAAAACGGTTTGTGGTCATACAAAGATAGTAACGCTGGGAAAAAATACTTCTTCAGCACAGAAGCGTTATTCTCCAGATACCGTGACCCCGGAAGTGCAGTTTTCGGTAATGGTGGATCTATCTCATATTTTGATTTAGTCGAGACAGATTTAATCGCTGCAACGGATCAGGAATTTACCGATGCAGCGGAAGGTTTGAATTTCTTTAACTCGACTACCTATGATGTTGTCCCCCATCTGGACGCTCCTGGTACTCGTCTCCGTTGGGGTTGGACCAACGACGATGAAAGTGGGTTTGAATTTACAGGCTGGTGGCTTGCACGGGCTGCTTCTGAATGGTCAGCCATTGAAACTTCGACGCATCAGCCAAATCCTGATAACGCAAGTATTATGAACATTCTATTGTCCCCACCTAACTTTATTGATCCTACGGGGACTGGAGTTGTTTCCTCGATACCTGGAGTAACAACAGCGGAAGTAAATCAAGTCTTACAGGCAGAGTTGATGAATTTACGATCTTTGCCACTCGATGACGGATCAGTAAATGGTGTTTCCGTTCCTTACGATTTAGATTTCAGAATTAAAGTCGTCAGTCAAGCCTGGGGAACGAATGCAACTTGGATGTCAACACCAGTCGTTGACCAAAAGAGCCTGAAGGTTCGTAGTCTTGTCGGTGTAAGATATATGCAAGTGAGAGAAGCCTTTGGATTTGTAGGCCGTGACAGTGGTTTACTCTATAGTGACGCAAATAACATTGCCGGCATACGCCCTGACTTGAAACTGTTCTCACACCCCACTGGAACAGATGAAAACGAGGATGGCATCATTGATAACGCTGGTGTCGTGGAAGACGACGACGGAGGCGGAGGTACAACAACAGCGTTCTTTGCTGCACCTCTCGACCCTGTAACAGGACTGCCTGTGACACCGACAACTACTGTAGTAAACAGTAAAGTCGATACACATTTAGCAGGTCCAGAAATTGGTTTTCAATTTGACCTGGGTGGTGAAAAGTTTAAAATCTGGGGCCAAACTAAACTGGGTTTGATGGCTAACCAGGAAGAAATCGAACTGAGCGGAGACAATGTGGGGATGATTACTCGGGCTGATCCGGATGATGTGGATCGTCCCAAAGCGTTAATTGATCCCACCGCTGATAACCCTAATCCTAATGCATTCAGTGATCAAAGTTCAAACACTCACGTTTCACCTATTTTTGAGCAATCTATCTTTATGGAAATGGCGATTTTTGACCATGTGCCCGTATTGAAACGAATGAAAATCCTTGAGGAAGCAAAATTCCGATTCGGCTATACTTATGTTGTCGCCGGTGAAATCGCCAGACCTTTTGATAGTATTCGTTGGCAAGGCATGCCTACTAGAGGACTATTTCCATCGATCGATATCCAACGGGAAAAATGGAGCGTTGGTTCCTGGAGCGTCGGTATTGATTGGACTTATTAGAACGATGCCAGCAGCTTCATAAACACGATTTGAATCAACTCAAACCGGCATTGGATATCATCCAAGCCGGTTTTTTCTATTGATTCTTAACTAGTCCACTTGTTTCAGAGTGACGTCTCCTAAAGTTCCATTGTCAGCTGGCTGAATCCGATCTTCCCCTTCCGCTTGAAACCAAATATCAAGTATCCCTGTTCCCGCTGATAACTCAAATTCTGCCTTCGATTCATTCTGTATCAAGAACTCGTGAGTCTGTTGTCCTTGCCAATTAACGATCAACTTCCCCGGTTTTTGTTTCAGGCCTTTATCAATTTGGACCTGATACAAACCAGAGTGCATGATTTTCACCATCCAGCCTTGAGATATTCCCTGAAAAAAATTCCCATCCTGATAGCGGCATAAAACACAAAGATTTTCTTTTTCTTGATCGATGATGATGATTCCTGGTTCAAAATTGCGAGATTGTTTCATCGATAAAAACCAAGTTTCGTACTGGCGGCGCAGTTCTTGTGTCGCTTTAGGATTGCTTTGAATCAGATTATTTTGTTCTCCTGGATCAGCTAAAATATCATACAGTTCCAAAGTAGGTTCGGCATTTCTCATCAGGTTTTCATTTCCAAATGTTCCCGGATAACCAACGAGCTTAAAACGATTAGTAATGACTGCAGAATTTTGGTATTGCTGCGGTGTCAGTCCCCGGTGAACCTGAAAAAAAAGACTACGTTTCGGGAATGCTTTGTTCTTACCTAACAGGACCTTCGATAGATCCATTCCATCGAGTTTCAGTGATTCAGGCTGAGGTGTTTTGGTCAGTGCTAACAAAGTCGGCAAGATATCAATGTGGGCTGCGATCTGATCACTTTTCATTCCCCTCTGAAATCGTCCCTGCCAACTGGCAAGAAAAGGGACACGAATGCCTCCCTCGTAAGTCCATGATTTTCTGCCTCGCAAACCAGCATTGAATCGCTTTTGCTGTGGGCCATTATCACCAATAAACAGCACAATGGTTGTGTCTAATAAATCAGACTTTTCCAGGTATGCCATTAATTTGCCCATATTATCATCTAAATTCGACACCATTCCATAAACTTTGGCAGTGGTCTCATTGAGACCCGCTTTTTGATATGGCTCCCAATACGACGGACTCACTTCCAATGGCGTATGTGGTGCATTTGTGGGTAAATAAACAAAGAACGGTTGTCGATCTGTTTTTTGTCGATCAATAAAATCAATGGCCGCTTCAAAAAACACATCAGTACAATAGCCTACCGCTTTTTGTTTTGTTCCGTTCTTCCATAACCAGGGATTAAAATAACTATTAGGTTGATCTGGACTCTGGCCGATACCACCACTTTTGTGAATGAGCGTTTCTTCAAATCCCTGATCTTCAGGGCGCATCGGATAATTATCTCCTAAATGCCATTTCCCGAAAATTCCTGTTTTATAACCAGCATCTTTTAATAACTCAGCAATGGTAACTTCATCTCCATGCATCTTAGCGCCGCCGCGCGAGGTATGAATTACTCCTGTGCGGTAGTAATACCGCCCCGTCATCAGACTAGCCCTTGTTGGTGCACAAACAGGACTGCAATAAAAACGGCTTAGTTCAAAGCCCTCCGCAGCCAGCCGATCCAGATGAGGCGTCTTAATTTTTGTATTACCATGAAAACCAACATCACCGTAACCTTGATCGTCTGAAAGAATTAAAATGACATTCGGACGCGACGACTGAGATATTGCTCCTTGCACAGCGAAACAATTTCCCAAAGCGATTAAGGCTCCGGATATCATGAGAATCTGTTGAAGGAATTTATATCTGAACGTTAATAATTGCACGAATCGTTCCTTTCTCCACTAAGCAAGGCAATTCGCATTGCTTCAATATTGTGATCTCATCTGTATATCGAAGTGTCGTTTATGAATCAGTAGTTGCCGTAGAGAAACAGATGCTGTAATATTATAGATAGATATTTCCCAAAACATGAGGAGAGACTTTTATGAACCAGAAACTCGTCAGTCTCTGCATTATCATCTGCTGCTTGGGTTGCTTCCATCTCTCCCTGGGGCTCGCACAGGAAATACGAATACAACAACCTATCGTACAACAATTCTCAACAGGTACAACAGTCAGTGTACCTGATCGAGGTCGTGCGCTCTTAGGAGGTGTGAGTTCAGGCGCTACGAGATCGAAACGCTTCGGCGTGTTTCGACGTGGGTCTTCATATGGCCAAGAATTTCAAAGTTCGACGAGTAGTGTTGGTGTCTACATTCACGACTTTGAAGCAATGGATCGCCTTCTATTGAATTCCGCTCCTTCGACTACCAAAAGAACGGGACGACCTTTCCAGAAAAATCATTCGCACTGGAAACAGCAACTACTCTCTCAACATGCACGAGCGGCAGACTCAAAAAATTTCTCGGGTTCATTCGGCAAGAATCAAATAACTCAATCCAAAGCAGAACGTTTTTTTGAGCTAGGTCAGAAAGCGGAAAAAAAACATGCGACATCAAATATCGCCAAACTGCACTACCGCATGGCTGCGAAATATGGCAGTGTGAAAGCCAAAAAAAGATTGGAGAAATTGAACGCTCACCAAGGAAAAAGTGAGTAGTGAATTGTCTGAAGCTTCTACGCCGCTTCTTCTGATTCGTCTTCCGCTATAAAAATCCGATTGGGAAGATGGACTTTTGCGTAACGTTCTCCCCGCGCGTCATAAAAGTAGACCATGTTGGAGTCAGAAGCCCAGATTGCTCCTAAGCGGACACTTCGAGGACCATTAATAGAAAATTGCAACCCACAGCTTCGACTTCGGCGTCGCAATGCCATTTCAGACATTGAAAACTGTTCTTCGAGCAGATTCTCTTTTTCACAAAGTGTTTTGTGAATAAATCGTCGAAGCTCGTTGAGTGATTGGATATCTTCTACACTGCTGCTCATTCAGTATCCCTCTCGCTAAAATCTTCGTTCACCTGTTTATTCAGTTAAGCCTTATGTTTGGCAACAAGAGGCTCAAAGGGGGCTTTAACAGGCTGACCTCTCGAATATCGTCCAACCAAACAAGCATCTCTCAGAAGAATTTAGACGCCGTTCTCTTTGTTATTATTCGAGAAGATTATGAATCTGATTTATTCGTTACAGCAAAGAGTTATTTCCAATTTTCCCACTGATTCATAGAATATCACTGAAGAAAACCTCTCTCTCACCCTCACATTTTGACAGTCAAAGTTTGAACTATGGCCGCCTTTTCTCTGTATTTTTTATCTAACCGGACCAGATTGTTAAATATCCTTACTGAAGTTCCCAAAAGCGATGTCTCGGTGAAAGCCTTTTTTCTGTTCAACAAGGAAAATCCTGATATCCCGTAAATTTACCGGATATAAAATAGTTTGTATGATGAGTATTTAATAAAGCTACCAAATAGATTTTTTGCTTTAAACTTGTTCAACAATACCATTTACATAGAGGATTTCCTGAAGTGCCCGTAATCTCTGATGAGTCGCTGTTAAGCTTTGTCGAATCACTCCTGCTACAAGGAGGCGCGAATGAAGAAGAAGCCCGTATCGTTTCAAAAAGTCTGGTCGATGCTAATTTGCTCGGTCATGATTCTCATGGAGTGATGCGTTTGCCCTTTTATCTTGGACGTGTAAAAGAAGGCATTCTTAAAGCAGGTGAAAAGCTGCAAATTCTAAACGAAACCCCTGCCGCAATCGCAGGAGATGGTTGCTGGGGATTCGGACAAACAGTAATGCACGATATGATGAACCGGCTGATTGATAAAGCATCTAATCTGGGAGTTGCTTGCGGAACTCTACTGCGTGCTTCACACATCGGCAGACTCGGAGAATATGCGGAAATGGCCGCTGCTCAGGGGATGGCGTCCATTATTTGTGCTAACACTCATGGCTCAGCTCCACGCGTCGCACCAGTAGGAGGCAAACGTCCTCGTTTAGGAACCAACCCCATTTGTATCGGGATGCCTGGAGGTGCTGAAGGCCCTTTTGTACTCGACTTTGGTACGTCTGCTACTGCGGAAGGAAAAGTTCGCATCAAAAAAATCGCTGGTGAACAAGTTCCCCCCGGTTTGATTCTAGATCCAGATGGGAATCCCACGACGGACCCCAATCAGCTTTATGGAGATCCTCCAGGTACCATATTGCCTATGGGCGGTGATCAGGCTTATAAAGGCTTTGGTCTTTCCTTCATGGTGGAAATGCTCTGTGGTGCACTCTCAGGAGGACAATGTGCTTTTCCTGATCCACCACCGCCTCAAGGAAACTGTGTTTTTCTCATCGTTATCGATCCCAAGCATCTGGGAGGACAAAATCATTTGCTGAACGAGATCACCAATCTGGAAAAGTATGTCAGAAACGTGCCCATGAAAGAAGGTGTTAACGAGATCTTCCTTCCAGGAGATCCGGAAAAGAAAACCGCAACTATCCGCAAGGAAAAAGGAATTTCACTGGATAGTGGAAACTGGGAAGCGTTAATCAAACTTGCCGAAGAACTAGAGGTTGAAGTCCCAAAAGTGGAAGAATAGTGTCTAAAACCAATGTCCAATAATCATCACATAGACGAGCATACTACTTCTACAGACGAAGATGCGCGCCTCTATGTTCCTAACAATGACACAGACAATATTGAGGTTTCGGTAAAAACGTCGTCCTCAAAAGAATACTGTTTTTCAAAATTTTTGGGACAGGAACATTTTCACCTTTTAATGCACGGCGAAATCTATGTCATGAACGGCCATGACATGTATTGTTTAGACTGTGCCATCAGGCATGGTTTTCTCACAAAAGACCGCTTGAACTGGCAACATCAAAAGAAATAAAACCCACTCAACAATACCATTACTGGTTACGCATTGACGGGCAAGATCGTCGTTGCTTTTAAGTGGTCTGCTGAGGCATATTCCGTATCTGGCTCGTGCTGCGCGAATTGTTCCGCGTCCGACCACCACACCGCAGCTTCTTCCTGAGTCCATTCTTTAAGCTGCAGTTCCTTGAGCGCATCGCTCAATTCTTCCGCCTTCTGATAGCGATCTTCCGGCTTCTTTTCCAAGCATTTTAGAATGATCGCTTCCAGCTCCTTACTAATCTTTGGATTGATTTCGGTCAACGGTTTCACAGCCTGACTGGCATGCGCAAACACAACTTTCAGGGCGCTCTCCCCTTCAAATACTGGTTTTCCTGTCAGTAAGTAATAAGCAGTCGCTCCCAAAGAATAGATGTCGGAACGGAAGTCAGGCTCTCCATCACCAGTGACAACCTCCGGACTTGTATAAAGGGGGGAACCAACAACGGCCCCTTCCATCGTCAGGTCCAACGAATTTTTTTCAGGACGACTGTCTTTGACCAAACCAAAGTCAAGCAGTTTGGCAACATCATACAAGCCACCACGTTCTGCAGAAAATATATTTCCCGGCTTAATATCCCGATGGATCAAACGTTTATGATGTGCTTCTGCCAGCGCCGAGCAAACTTGCCTTAATAGATAAACAACCCGTTCAGGAGGAAGTGCTCCAAAACGTTCTACAATCTCTTGTAAATTGAGTCCAGGTAGGAACTCCATTGCATAATAAAAGGTACCCTCTTCTGTATGTCCATAATCGTAAATTTCAATTGTATTCGGATGGGTTAACCCAGCAGTCGCCTGAACTTCGCTCTCAAACCGTAGTAGGATATTTTCATCGTCTACTTTATCACGTCGAATCAATTTAATCGCACACGGGCGTTTGAGAAGCCGGTGTTCTGCCAAATAGACTTCCCCCATGCCTCCCGTACCAATCTGTTTACGCAAGGTGTACATGCCAACGCCTTTTGCATCGAAGGCTTCACGCCTCAGGCTTCCCACCCGATATGATCCATAAATGGCCGTGCTCGCCGCGATTGAAAGCAAAATGACCATCTCAGATAAACCACCGGTGTAGAGTACATCAGAAACTGCGGTCACGTTCATGCCTGTCATGATAGCGCCCACAATCGGGCTGATCACCATCAGACTCACAACGGTTGAGACCCCCCGTAGTGAGTTCGGAATAAAAAACCCGTAGGTATAAATCAAGATCATCCAGGGTAAAACGGTTTTCAGAGGAAACGCATAAGCCACTTTACCAATCAGTACAGGATCGCAAGCGCAAAGTTCGCTAAATTGAAACCAGATAAAGAATAAAGCGGGTGCTCCAAATGTAATCGCTTCGCAAATTCTTAATCGCCAAAGACACAAACAGGGTTTGATCCAAAGCAGACCTGATACTGCCAGCAAAATTCCGGTCAGCACAGATTCCAGAATGAATATCTCCTGCCCATTTATTTCGTGGAATTCTCTGAGCAGAAGCCCTCGTATCAAAAAGGCTCCCGTTGCGAGCGCGAGAATGAGCGAAGCCATTCG
>JAJDEK010000232.1 GCA_029259875.1 Planctomycetaceae bacterium | reverse complement strand
TCGAGTTCTATAAGTTTCAGATTTATGATTCGGAAAATGGCAGTTATTACAACTATTATCTCGCATTTGCTCCATCAAACTGATCATAAAAACACATATCGATAGAATAAAGGAGAGTAACAAAATCAAGCATCTTTCACT
Source organism: Planctomycetaceae bacterium (assembly GCA_029259875.1). Lineage (GTDB taxonomy): Bacteria > Planctomycetota > Planctomycetia > Planctomycetales > Planctomycetaceae > Gimesia. The sequence continues at coordinate 5,955 of JAJDEK010000232.1, read as the reverse complement.
CAAAGTGTAAACGATTAGATACACTTTATTAATTACAGAATCCAATGAGATACACTCCATGAGAGGTAAGGAAGGGCAGGAAGGATATTCAAGAAGAGTGTTCAAGGCACGCGGTTAAGAATTAAATGCTTGAATTGCTTCTTCTCTATTTGCATAAGTTTCCCAGAGCTTATCAAGATGGGTCACTTCCAAAACTTCCGTACAATATTCGCTGAGGCCACAGATGCAAAACCGTCCGCCATCCCGATGATTGAGGCGATTCCACATTCTAAAAATGACTTCAATAAAGGCGGACCCAAAAAATAGGGTATGAGAAAGGTCTAGTATTACCACTGGAGGTGATGCGGTCTCAGCAACTTGCAGTAATACTTCTGTCAACGCATCGAGTCTTGGTTCATCCAGATTTTCGTACTCTGGCCCCAAAGCCACCACAGTGACCTGACCCTCTTTGACTATTTCCGGTGGATAATCGGCAGGCATATTAGAACTGTCAACAAGATCGTCGTTTGTAAAAACCCTCCTTATGCTACAAGAAGGGATGTCAAAGGAACTTACACATAGTAATCCAAATCACCAAAGTGTCAACCAAGAAATCAGGTCTCATATCCAAGATATATCAGCGTAAGTCCATTAAAACCGAATATTTATCAACATTAAAGCTTCTTCATAATTCACAGATACTCAAGTTTGATTGTAAACAATGAAGTATGAGAACTGACTAAAACATAAAAAGCAGAGATTATTATTCGTTTTTCCACTTTTGCAGTTTCGTCGACAACTTCATCTTTTGATTATTTCGTAAGATAATCAAAGTCACTTCGTCACCAACTTTATGTGTTTCTAAGGCATCCAATAAGTCATTCGCATCAGAAATTGGTATTTGATCCACCTGCATGATTAAATCTCCGAGCACCAAACTTCCTTTATTATCTAATCTAATCGCTTCCAGACCAGCCAATTCAGCAGCCCCTCCTGGAATTACATTTTGAACCATGACTCCGTGTGAATCTCTCGGCAATAGATTATTTAGTCTAAGCCTTCGAGTTAAAAAATCATCAACTCCGGTGAAATTCAAACTAGGAATCTGAATCACACCATAGCGTATCAACTGAGGAACAAATCGACTGACAAGATCGACTGGTACGGCATAGCCAATTCCAGCGTAAACATGGGATGAACTATAAATGGCCGTATTGACGCCAATTAAATGACCGGAACTATCAAGTAAAGGACCTCCTGAGTTTCCGGGATTAATTGCGGCATCAGTTTGGATCACATTCCTGATGGACCTGTCTGTAACTGAAATAATTTCTCGCCCCAAGCCACTAATAATTCCTGTTGTCAGTGTTTGATCTAAACCAAAGGGATTTCCAATAGCAAGGACTGTTTGGCCAACTTGAAGATCTGTAGAAGCTCCCACTTTGATTGGCTTTAATTGCTCACTGGGAGCGTTGATTTTCAAAACCGCCAGATCTTTAGATGGCGCAAATCCCACATATGTTGCCTTCCAGGTTGTGTTGTCAGCTAACGTTACTGTTACTTCGTCTGCCTTCTGTATCACATGGAAGTTCGTTACGATGTGCCCCTTACGATCCCAAATAAATCCACTCCCGGAACCTTGTGGGGTTTTTTGAAGGTTCATGCTAACGGGACCGGCCTCAAGAGCAATTTCTGAAGTACGAATATGCACAACTGATGGCGAAGATTCACGGAACAACTCGATTGTTCTTAGTTCGGATTGAGTTAGATCCGTTCGGTCAGGTATCCGGAAAGTTTGTTGCCGCAATTTTCGGCTGACTAATTCATATGTCATGATCGCAATTAAGACAAATAGAATTAATATCAGCCATTTCTGAGTGATTGATGATTTCCTTGCAGGGGAATCAAATCGAAGTGACTGTTGCTCTGGAGCCATTTCCTAAGAGTTTCGCAGAAAGAGAAAAATAGAGGCTTTAGTATCACGCAGTAATTATTTTAAACAGACTCATTTTAGAATCGCAATCTATTTGAAGTAATTGATAGCGATTCTGGAAATTACTGAAGCTTTGCCGCAACGGAATTTAGATCACTAACTGCTTTGATAAATCGCTTTTTCAACTTTGGTGAAAGCTCTGAAAATGCTGATTGAACATCGGGGGTTAACATCTTGTAGCTACGTTCTACTGCGGAACTAATGCGTTTGATTGCCTGTTCAGGCGAAATTTCTGGTTTTGCTACAACAGATACTTCTGATCCGGAACCTTTTGGAGCAGGGGCGGCAGCACCAGAACGAAACGGACTATAATCATTTCCCGAACCACCCACGTCACGAGCATGTCCACCAACTGTGGCAGGAGAATCCGACTGCTCTCGCAAACCAGAACCGCTCCGTTCAGATAGTTCATAATCTGAAGGGTCTTTTACAGAAATTGGTTCATCAGAAACAAATGTGACTTCAGAATCTTCAGGATATTCTTCAAATGGTTCTGAAATTGTAAGGTCTTCGCCATTCAGAGCACGTCTCCAAGCCTTCAATTCAGCAACAGTTGCCTTATTTTCTTCTGCCCATTGAAGGCATTCTGGTGCATCATCCCACGTTAAAGCGATATAATAATGTGACCATTTGAGCAAAGTATACTGATCACGAACATCGCCGAAGGTCTCCCAAACTCTTCTACGCTGATAGACTTGATCACCGCTTAAACCAACCATTGCACCAAAATCTGCGTCAGTTCTCCCTTTGGCATATTTTTTTGTCCATTGGGCTGCACATTCACCAATCACCCAACTGCTATCGCTTAGTGCTTCTCGGGCACGCTCTATTAATTGATCTTCAGTTAACTTTGATGTCGAATCAGGATGCTTAGTCATATCTTTATTCTATGCGTATAAAAAATGGAAAGCTCTCTCTGTATTGTTCTGATTAATTCAAATTGAAGGGGAACTTAACCCTCAGTTTTAGAGAGAAGGAAGAAATATCATGAACCTTTAGCACCTTAAATACCTCAACTATTCAGCATAGAAGGTACTCAATTGATGCTACACTGATTGAATCCAGAATACCACCAACGCAGGGATCTTAGTCACGGAGAAGCCATTTTCAGCCGCTACGCCTTTCCTAAACTTTTTCACTGGACTTCAGCTTCTGACACTTTGAGGACCAAGTTAAAATAGGGAAATTATAGAATTAATTCTGAAGACGTGCTCTTTGCTTGACCTAACTTCGATCGGTTATTAGGATTCGGTCAAATCCAAACAAAGAAGCGTCGAATAATGACTCTATCTCTTCTGTTGATTAAATGGTTTCAGCACAATAAACTCTTCTAATATAAGAGCTTATTGTTTTTAAGTGAGTTTTAAGGCGCCGTAGCCAAGTGGTCTAAGGCGGCGGATTGCAAATCCGTTATTCCCCGGTTCGAATCCGGGCGGCGCCTCTTCTTCTTAAAAAGTGCCTCTCTTAAACGGTCCTATGAGCCCTTAGGTTGTAAAATGGCTTGCGGTCTTCTACTGCACCAGCTCATACTGACCACATAATGCCCCCTCATTGATGATGGACAAGCTATTCGTCAGCCAAGTCTAATATCAGATTCCATTCACTCATTTCTCGCAATCATTGAAAATGAACTTCTATTTTTAATCGCATTTCAATAACCAGTTACAAAAAAACCTGACTGCATAAACTGCTGCCAGGTTTTAGTCACTGAAAATTCAATATTGTAAATTCGCTTACTTGCTTAGCTTTCTTTTATAATCGGTTAAAATCTCTGAGTTTTTCAAACAATGAACCAGAGAAATATCGCTGGCAAGCCTACCTCTTCGATCTCTGATTGACTCGGCTGTACTCAACATGCGATCTAATCCCGCGTTTAATTCTCGATCAATCGATTGGGAATCATTGGACTTCAACTCTGCAAACTCAGTCCCTGCTGCCTTCCACATAATCCACGATGAAGTAACGTCATGGAGGCTAGCCGTTCCGGCTGGATAATACGTATTCAATCTCACGTTCCAAGCTGCTTTTGCATACTGCGTACTTTCTGCAAATAATTCCTGGCTCTTAGCCTGTTGATTATTGTTCAGAGAGTATTTTCCTTTTACATACGTCAAATGAGCTTTCGAAAGGTCAAGTAAATCTGCTCTCCCTAAACCGGCTCCACTTGAAGCCATCCAATTGACATCCGTTTTGATTGCTTCAAGCCTCCGTTCATAAGTTTCAAAACTTGCCACATCGTTTTTACCATCTTTAAAAAATAGACTGCGTTCCTGATTTGCAGTATTGACAAAGCTAGATGCCCTTCGATATTCAGATAAATCAGCCTCACCAACTTGAATCTCTACACTTCGAATTGCGTAATATTCAGCTGAATTCTTAGAAATCGCTTCTAACGCAAACTGCTGAGCGTCTCTATCCTTATTTACTCGAGCAATTTCATATTGATTTTGGGCCAGAAGTAACTTCGCATGAACGCAGTCTGCATACCAGCCTTGAGATGCAGGTTGCTCAAACTTTTCTAATTGATCTATGGCCTGCTGAATCAATTGTTGTTTCTGATTTAAAAGAATTTCTTTTGCTTGTTTTGATTTGCGAATCTCAGCAGCTTCGATTTTCGTATCAAATGCAGTATTTAAAGCGAGACTATAATCAACCAAAGAAATCAATCCTCTTGTAAAGGAATCTGTACTCTGACCAACTAGTTCATTTGCTCTATTATCAGTTTGCCGTAAATGCTTCTTGAGTTCCCTGGAATCCACCCGTTGTTTTGGAGCAGAAAACGTCTTTTTTACTGAATGGATTTTGCCTGAATGGCTCTTCTGATTTTGAATTTTAGTACGCTCTGGAACCACGTTTAATGGAATGTACTTAATATGATTTTTGTGTTCCGAGTTGATAGTGTTCGAAGGAATAGAATGAGCCATGCTGGTGGCACTTAATTCTCCTTCTGAATCCAAGAAGCTATGAATTGACTGCTGAAATTGACGTTCATCATGATTCGTCACGGGCTGCGAAGAAGGATGAGACTTAGACCAGAACATGAAACTTATCATTAAACAGATAATGATAGAGCAAATATAGAAATGAGTTCGATCGTTCATAGAAACACAAAATCGCTTGAGAGAATGAAACCCGACTTGACTTGAATGAAGTACTGGGTTTTTGAAAGAGCAATCCGTGCTGTCTGCAACTACTTTGTCCTTCTAGTTAGATATCGGCATGATCATTTCCTAAAAATGCAAATTCACAAGATGCCCATGTAATATGAGCGAGAAGCATTTCTGATAGTGGCATAGAATCTGATACGACATGACTAATTGGATTGACACTCCTCATCCCTAATTACACATTCCTTCCGCGCCCCTAATACATACTCTTCACCCCAGTTGCCCTATTTTTTTATTTCACAGGAGATCGTGAGTTTTTTTAGATTACCTCGTCTAATCAAAAAGTGATTCTTGTATGAGTATTCTAGGTTTCTTCATGGATTAAACCTTACTTTTTCTGTCTCCTAACCAAAAAATAACCATAAGTACACTTATACTGTTAATCAATCTAAACTCATTGCCCATTTCCTCAAGGTTACATGTTTGATTATAGTGATAACACTTGTTATCGTAACCTCAACAACACATATGCTGTATTTTATCTATTTACCTTATATTTTGATTATTACAAGTTTAACACTCGGATTAGCCCCCTCTTGAGTAATAACGGATCACCACAGAAGATTGATCTGAACTATGACCTGATTTGACGAGAACAATAAGGATTCATGATGCCACCGCTTGGATTAATATATACACGGGACTCCAAAATGGAGCTCGTTCTCAAACCGTGCATTGAAAAAAATATCAATGGTAGCCTTAAAAGTGTCTCTACACTCTGCGAACTGAAAAATCATCTACAGGAAGCATCTGCTACTACTTTATATCTTGATTTGAGAGCAAATGAATGTTCTCTTGCACATGATGATCGCACTG
>JAJDEK010000231.1 GCA_029259875.1 Planctomycetaceae bacterium | reverse complement strand
TTTGAAGATGACTCCATGTTTCTTCGAAGGAAAGGGATTTATGACTCATTCAAAAGGGATCTTTTCTTAGCGTTGCCGGGTTTGTTGATCAGTCGGTTTCTGTTGCTGTAGCCAGAAGTAGCCCAATTTGGCAGGCTTTGAGATACTCATCAATCATCAATGTTTCGTCTGTCGTGTGAATATCCTGCTGGCCACATCCTAGGGTCACAGTAGGAAATCCATGTGCGACCATCCAGTTGGCGTCCAAGCCTCCATTGCCGATACTTAACTCGGGTAGCCCGCCAATTTTTTGTATGGCATGCTTTGCTGTTTGAACTGCTGGTTCCTCTTCGGAAAGACGAAAGGAATCATATTTCAAATAGGATTCGAAGGAAACGGTTCCTCGCTTACCGACACTGTTTTTTAAGGACTTTTCAGATCGCTGGAAGGCTTTTTTGAATTCATCGAGTATCTTTTGTCGAAAGCGAGGATTATGGCTGCGCGCTTCCGCTTTAATTGTGAGTTCGGGCATGACTACATTCGTTGCAGCTCCACCAGTTAGAACGCCAATATTACTGGATCCAGTATTCTTACCTTTAATGACCAGCCCATGCCAACCATTCTCTGAGAGGTCTGCGATGGCCTTTCCTGCAATGACGGCGGCACTGACTCCTCGTTCTGGGTGAGCACCCGCATGACTGGCGATACCTTCAATTTGAATTACCATCCCTGAATCACCGGTGGCGCCAATACAAACCATGTCAGCCAATTTACCATCCCAGTTGAAGCACATTTTCGGCTTTCCCAGTTTTCCGGTAGCCAAATTCTTAACGCCGACCAGCCCAATTTCTTCCTGCACCATCCAACAGAATGTCAAAGGAGGATGAGGGATGTCATGGGTGAGAATTGTGAGTAATGCATTCAAAATTACACTGCAACCAGACCGGTCGTCCGCTCCCAGAGCAGTCTGACTATTTTTAGAATGGATCAATTTTCCTCTTTTGACGGGTTCCGCTCCCACACAGAGTGGAACGGTATCCATGTGAGCCATCAGCGCTCGTCGTGGACCTTTTAGCGTTCCGGGAAGCTTAACAATTAAATTTCCCGACTCACCACCAATGGGGCTTTTCTTGTTCGCTGAATCGAACGTGATCAATTTCTCGGGCAATCCTGCTTTTTGCAAACGTCCTACAATCTCTGCCGCAATTTTTCCTTCTTCACCACTTTTGCCTGGAATGCTCATCAGGTGAGTCACAAGCTGTAATGCCTGTTGACGGTTGACTTTAATGGGTGAGGCTGAGTTTTGAGTGCTCATAGAACGGCTTTTCATTAGGATCCCAGAGGACCATGACTGTGATCGAATTGATTGTTTTATTGATTACTTAGTGCAACTTAGGCTTTTAGTGATTTTTTTTCAACACGACTCACTGGGCTACTTTTGTACCTGCAATTCAGGTTTTCAGACTCATATTGCTGTAATTCTGGATCAAAATTAGAATCCCGACTGTTTTGTCGCTGAATTTCCTGAACGGGTTACGGATTACCCGGGCTGAATCTTAACATCGGTATTCTGATCTTTGAAGATGATTCGTTCGCGCTTGCGCTGGCTTAAGCATTTGATGCTGGCACTGATTACTCTCGCACTGTTCGCAGTGGGGGGCGAAGTCGCTTTACGTATTGACCAGTACCAACAGCAGGAATCAGCCAATACTTTTGATTCTGATAGCATGCTGATTCCCTCCGATGTGACCTATCACCGGGTGCGACCATTGCAGGACGTTTCTAGAAAACATCCCGACTCAGGAGAGCTAATTCAGTTTGCGATCAACAGCATGGGAGTCAGGGGAAAAGAGTATACGATTCCCAAACCGGCCGGCGTCTTTCGTATTCTCTGTTTGGGAGGCGAAACCGTTCTTGCGCCGGAGATGAAAGAGCCTGATACGTTTTGTGTGCGGCTGGAAAAATTGCTCCAAAAAAAGACGCAACTTAAGGTGGAAGTGATCAATGCTGGTGTGCCTGATGCCAGTCCATTGATGTCCTATTTACATCTCAGACACTCTTTGTTGGGGCTCCAGCCTGACTTGGTCTTGTTCCATTTTGATATGTCTGATGTGGCCGACGATCATGCTTTAAGACGTTATACAAAGATTGGTGATTCTGATATTCCTCTGTGTTCGATGCACCCCTTGTTCGAAAAGATGAATGCTCCTGAAAGATTGGAAAACCATTTTCTGGTTTATCGTTATACGCTGAGATGGCTCGGCGATTATTGGGTTGAAAATCAACCTGCCGGGCTGGATCGTGATATCGATACACCACAAGGAAAGTATCTCTGGTTGGAAGATCATCCTCCCGACTGGTCTGTGTATGTGAGACAGACACTGGAACCCATTCAAAATATTCAGCAGATTGCACAGGGAACTTATTCCCGATTCATTTTGGCAACGTATCCTAAGCCATGGCAGGTTTCTGAAACTGCCATGAACGGCAAACGAGCACGAAGCTCACTGGGAGTTCGCGAAGGCGTTGAGTATGCCAGTCGATTTCCTTTTGATCTGCTCGACACCTATGCAAAGCAGTTAAACGTTACTTATTGTGATACTTCACCCACTTTTCAGAGTATTCAGAATCCTGATCGATTTTATCTGGACAATGTACCTCGGTTTTCGAGAGAAGGGCATGCACTATACGCAAGGGAATTAGCATTATTTATCTTAAAGGAGATTCCAGGAGTCTGGACAGATTCGGTTCCTTCAAACACAGAACAACCAATTCCCAAACA
>JAJDEK010000024.1 GCA_029259875.1 Planctomycetaceae bacterium | reverse complement strand
AAAGAAATTGGTGAGTTCGACCATAACAAATATCCTGTACTGGCAGTCACTCTCAGCCCAGACGGACAGTTTTTGGCTACCGGAAGTGAAGATCCAAAAGGGTTTATCAAAATTTGGGATCTAAATTCACAAACACAAATTTCTAAAACGTTTCAAAACTCAGCGGGGAAAAAACCATTTGATAAAGGTCACACTGAAGGTGTGTTAAGTCTCTCATTTTCCAAAGATGGAACGCGACTGCTTTCCAGTTCGTATGACAAAACTGCGCGGCTTTGGGAACTGCAAACAGGAAAACAGTTACAACGCTTCTGGGGACATAATTGGTGGGTTTGGGATGCTAATTTTTCATCAGATGAAAGCCGTATCGTAACGGCAAGCCAAGATGGAACCGCCATCATCTGGTCTGTCGAAACTGGAAAACAAGGAGCTCCCTTCACTGGTCATCAAGGGCCAGTCTATTCTGCTCATTTCTCCCCCGATACTGATAGCACACATGTCACTACTAGTGGCTATGATCGGCGTGTACTGTTATGGAAACCGGAAGATCTCGTCCCTTACGACTATTCAAAAATCGTAGCGGGTAAGAAAAATCAACCACCTCCTTATATCGCCTTTGAAGGGCATCAGGAAAGTGTTCAATCTGCCGAATTCACTAATGATGGCACAATGATTATTAGTGCCAGCCATGACAATACCATCAAACTTTGGGACATTGCCACCACCAAAGCCTTGAAAACATTTCGTGGCCATGACAGTTGGGTTCAATCTGCCACATTATTAAGAGATGGTAAGTGGATTCTCTCTGCAAGTCATGATGCACATCTTAAACTCTGGAATATTGCCGGCTACGAAGAAATCCGCACTTTGAAAGGACGTGTCCTTGCCCACCACGTCGATGCAATTCTAGACGTTTCCTTTTCTAAAGATGGAAAACAACTGGTCACTGCCAGCCGCGATAAAACAGCCATCTCCTGGAATGTCTCCACTGGAAAAATCCGAAAGGAATTTACTGAAGGTCATTCATTTCTAGCGTCAAATGCGATTTTTTTACCTGATCAAAAGCGACTGGCAACTGCAGCCGTCGACAATTCCGTACGTATCTGGAACATTCAAACAGGAACAGAACATAAACGATTTGAACACACAGGACGCAGCGCCGCCATCGATGTTTCTGCTGATTCACGTTTTTTGATCACCGGTAGTGACAAGAAAACGGTTCGTATTTGGAATATCGATTCTGGTGAGATGGTCAAAGAATTAAAGGGGCACAAGTCTGAAGTTTGTGCCGTCGCATTTTCACCTGACATGCGTTTCTGTGCCAGCGGAGATGTTCGAGGCCGTTGCATGCTCTGGAATGTTAAGACAGGAGAGTTAATACACCGGCTAGATGGCCATACACGTAAAATTGCAGCCCTTCAGTTTATAAATGATGGAAATTCACTACTCACAGCCAGTGGCGACAACACTGTTGGGCACTGGGACATCTCAACAGGTAAAGAAACTCAAAGTTTAATTCTCAAGCATCCTGATGCAATCCTTTCTATGTCAGTCTTTAACGATGGAACACAAGCCGTCACCAGCTGTGCCGATGGTCTGGTTCGAATCTGGGACATAGAGACTCCTAAAATAATTCGAACCATTCAACCTGCAAACGGGTTGATTAACTCGGTGAGTGTTTCGCATGACAACAAACGATTGCTCACCGCAAATGTGCAGCAGAGAGTCATTCAGGTCTGGGCACTGGATACCGGAAAAGAGTTACTCAGTCCCGGTAGTAATGGTCAACTCAGCGCGTTTCTGGATTTCAGAACAAAAGGGGGAATGTTATGGACTGCCATATTCTCACCTTATCACGATTCAATCCTGACTGTAGGTGGTCGTGATGCTCGGCTCTGGAATGGAATGACAGCAAAACAGGAAATGGCCTTTCATCCCCACGGCGTTGTTGCATCGGCTTCGTTTTCGCCTGATGGCAAGTGGCTCGTCACAGGTAGTTGGGATAACTCTGCTAAAATTTGGAATACCCAAACGGGACATGCTGAAAAGAAACTGGAAAAGAAACATCAAGGTTTCGTGAATACAGCCAGATACTCGCCGAATGGTAAACAGATTTTGACAGCCAGCGATGACGGAACAGCAAAAGTCTGGGATGCTGTTAGTGGAGACATCATTCTCACTCTTGATCAACATGGTTCGCATGTCAAAAGTGCCATATTCTCACCCAATGGATCGCAAATTGTCACAGCATCGGACGACAAAACATTGGTGATGTGGGATTCAAAATCAGGTAAGAAACTGGCTACCTTTAAAGGTCACGAATGGCCTATTCGAGAAGTTGCCTACTCACATGATGGAAAACAATTGATCTCGGGTTCCGAAGACAACACAGCGATTATCTGGGATATTGCAACACAGAAGAAAACAGTGCTGGCAGGGCATACAGCTCCTGTTGCCTCAGTCGTTTTCTCTCCAGATGACAGCCGTGCTTTTACTGCCAGTGATGATGGTACTGCGAAACTCTGGGATCCAGAATCGGGAAAAGAGATTCTCACTCTCAACAGTCACGATCAAGGGGTGACTTCCGTTGATTTCTCGCCTGATGGACGATATGTCGCAACTGGTAGCCAGGATGGTCAGGCAATTTTATGGCTCACAGTAGACTGGAAAAAGAAGAACTCACCTCAGGTAGCAAAATCAAGCCCTTAAAAATGAAAGTGACCATGCATCCCTGTTCGATGCCTGATACGAGGCCGTGGACGCGGAGTCACATAGACAACAGAAGGGGACGTTACCACTGTCGCTGGCCTCTGTTTCACAACGATCGGCTCGGTTCCAGCAACGTAATTATGCTGTTGCATAAATTCAATAAGCTGGTCGCTAATCCCCTGTTGTTTCAATGAGATGATTGTTTGAGGACTAAGATCAAAGGCGCCTCCCCGACTTCGAATTGCACCAATAATCACAGAATCGCTCACACCATTGTGTGACATGTGAATCACATCATTATTTTTGATTGCCGACCGAGCCATTCGCTCATGATTTGCCTGTGCGATGGCAACATCACGTTCGTCTCTTGCATCCTCTGCATTACCGATCAAGCTACCAGCAAGTCCACCCGTCGCTGCCCCAATTAAAGCACCAGCGCCCCCGTTACCAGAATGGTTACCAATAATCGCACCAGTCACTGCACCGATGCCTGCTCCATTTGCTGCACCTGCCTGGGTATGATTCATTGAGCTGCAGCCCACTTGTATCAAACCAAGTAACAAAAGAGAAAATATCGTTCTATGTGACAGGTAGTCCATTTGTGTGAATCCTTTCACCCAACCTTTGCACTTTTTACAATCCCATTAGGTCAATCAGACAGAGATTAAACAAACACTTTCTATAAAAGTATCGGGAAAGTGGCGTTTCATTATCAGAAAATTTTATTGCTGTATAGATTAAATTTCGAATTGAAACATTCTAAATTTCTGCAAATGAACTCAGTTGCCAGCGTAAGATCAGTAAACGTTTTGTTTTACAGTGATGCTCTTTTGAAATTTGTAAAATGTAATATAATCTGTCAGTAAAATGAGCCAATTCACAACAACAATAAATAAACGTTATCTCTTAATATTATTTTGTACTGTTTTCAACAATTTGAAGATCTTGAACTACACAAGAAAGTAGTTGCGGCATGAATTCAATTAATACTGATCCGATCACAATGGTGGTCACAGCTCACCCTGCTGCAGGAAATGAAAAAGAATGG
>JAJDEK010000230.1 GCA_029259875.1 Planctomycetaceae bacterium | reverse complement strand
TCAACACTACTTTTTTATGTCTTGCAAAAACATATAAAAAAAACTACATGCCATAGAGACAGACAACCGATCAGTTGTTAGAATGGCGCGACAGAATAACCAGACCACCCTTATGGCATCCTTCCCAACATCAGACCGAGTTAATATCACGTGCTAAGCTAAAACAAGCGAAAGGATATTACTATGTTCTCGATCCTGAATCACCCACGCCGAACCGGTACTGGAATCACACGACGGGAACTCCTCACGACCGGAGGCGCAGGCCTACTCGGCTTAACGCTACCCAAAGTCATGCAGGCCGAGCAACAACAACTTGCCGATCCCTTCCAAGGCGGACGTGCAAAATCGGTCATCTTTCTGTTTTTGTTCGGTGGACCGAGCCAGCTCGAAACATTCGACCTCAAACCTGAAGCGCCCAGTGAAATTCGCGGCCCGTTTCAATCGATCGACTGTCGTACCCCCGGGTTGCTCATCAGCGAGCATCTACCACACCTTGCGAATGTTTCCGATAAATATTCCGTCATTCGCAGCATGACTCATTCATTTAATGACCATAGTGGTGGCGGCCATTATGTTCAAACCGGAAAACGTTGGCACATTCCCATCGGTGCAGGCTTTGATGCCACACCAAAAGACTGGCCTTCGATGGGGTCGGTCGTTGAATACTTAACACAACATACACCAGGGGGGCTGGAGCGTGATCTGCCTAATTACTCCGTAGTCCCAAATCGTCTGGGACGTTTGCAGGCAGGTGGTCGTTATCTGCGACCTGGTGAATATGCAGGTTGGCTGGGGCGGGCTTATAACCCACTCGCGACAACCGTCGATCAACGAGACTCTTCAGATAATCCTTATTGGCGTGACTGCACTGATGAAGAATTGAGTTTTGAAATCGAAGGCCTTGCACCAGAAGTTCCCCTCAAAACAATCCGTCGTCGTATTGCATTACTCAAACACTTTGATCATATGAAGCGTAATTTTGATAAAGCGGATTCGCAGATCTTTGATCAATTTCGTCAGCGTGCTTTGGCACTCTTGACTTCGGACAACACCCGCAATGCACTGAATATTCAAAAAGAACCTGCAAAGCTCCGCGATCAATACGGACGCCATCTGTTCGGCCAATCCTGCCTCATGGCACGTCGGCTGGTCGAAGCGGGCGTTCGATTCGTCACCGTGCACTATGACTGTGTGGACGGTTATAGCTGGGACTCTCACCGCAACAGTGATGATGTGCAGCACCATCTACTGCCTACGTTCGATCAAGGGGCTGCCGCGTTATTATCAGACCTGGATCAACGAGGCATGCTGGATGACACACTCGTCATTGCTATGGGTGAAATGGGACGCACTCCCAAACCAAACAGTTCCTGGGGGCGTGGTCACTGGAGCCAACTCTTCCCGGCTCTGATCGCTGGTGCTGGCATTCAGGGAGGCACCACTTACGGACGTTCCGACCGACATGCTTCCAAACCAGCCGAGCATCCTGTCAGTCCTGAGGATCTGGCCGCCACCATCTACTGGGCCATGGGCATCGACCCGGGCTTAATGCTACCCGATGCGCTGAACCGCCCGGTTCCCATCAACGAGGATGGAGAACCACTCAAACAGTTATTTGGTTGAGTAGACTCACTGCACTAGACGCTATTTGAATCCCAAATTGCAGGGTAACAAGCAAGCAACCCTGTTATGATTCTGGCGAACTCCTTGAAATTGGCCACAAGATCGGATTCAATAGTAGTTAATCCAGACTAACTTCCTTAGTTCTTCTCCTGCCATAAATAAGGTTCGCCCGATGAAGCACCTCATACTGATTGCCTGCCTGTGCTCTACGACTTATTGTTTTGCCGCTGAGCGTATGCCTAAATTCAAGCCGCAAACAATCGATGATACAGTCGAAATTGGTTACGGCACCGCCATCGGTGATGTAGACGGCGATGGAAAACCAGACATCCTTTTGGCAGACAAGAAAGAATTCGTCTGGTATCAGAATCCCACCTGGAAACGGCACGTGATCGCTGAAAATTTGACTGAGCGGGATAACGTCTGCATCGCAGCGCGAGACATTGACGGCGACGGTAAAGTGGAAATCGCAGTCGGCGGACAATGGAACCCCGGCGATACGTTGAATTCCGGAGCTGTCTTCTATCTCGAACCACCCAAAGATCGAAAGCAGCTATGGAATCCTATCAAACTCCCGAATCAACCGGTCATTCATCGCATGCGTTGGGCCAAGCTGGGCAAAGATCGTTTTGCATTAATCGTGTCCCCATTACATGGAAAAGGAAATAAAAAGGGGGAAGGGGCGGGAGTGAAGCTGATCGCTTATGAAAAACCCGACAACCCCAAAGACGAATGGAAACAAACCGTGATCGAAAACACGCTGCATGTCACGCATAATCTCGATCCGGCGCAATGGAACCCCCATACGGAAGCCGAAGAGATTTTGTACGCAGGCCGCGAAGGTGCCGTGTTACTTTCCTATGATAAAGGGCAGTGGAAAAAAGAACGTTTCCCCGTCATTGAGGGCAGCGGGGAAATTCGCATGGGACGTTTGGCTCCCTCCAGCCAATTTATCGCGACCATTGAACCACTGCACGGCGACAAACTGGTGTTGTATCAGTCTGGAACGAAGCCAACTGGGATCACCGACCGGCAGATACTTGACGAGAATATCAAAGCCGGCCATGCCATCGCCACCGCTGATCTATCCGGAAACGGACGCCAGGAAATTGTCGCTGGCTGGCGTTCCCCTAACAAAGATCAGAAAATAGGTGTCAAAGTCTACTGGTCTACTGATGCGTCAGGTAAAACCTGGAAGTCAGCCTGGATCGATGAAAATGGGATGGCCTGTGAAGACATCCGACTAGGCGATCTGAACGGTGATGGTCGAATCGATATCGTCGCCGCCGGTCGCAATTCACACAATTTGAAAATCTACTGGAATCAATCCGAATAACAACACCTTACATGGTTCTACCACCGTCAACGACCAGCATCTGCCCGGTGGTCAATGTGGTTCCCAGAGAAAGGTACACCACCGTATCGGCAATGTCATCGGGCAGGGAAGGGCGGGGAATCGGATAACCGGACGTTTCTGTGGCCAGTTGTTCGTCAGTCATGACCTGTTTAAGCCAGCGGCTGTCGATCGGACCGGGACAGACTGAATTTACGCGGATTTCAGGGCCCAAGGCGCGGGCCAGTGATATGGTAATCGTATTCAAGCCACCTTTGCTCGCACAATAGGCAATGCT
>JAJDEK010000229.1 GCA_029259875.1 Planctomycetaceae bacterium | reverse complement strand
TCCCTGGCTGCAATGGCCAAAGAATTTACCGGTTCCGAACTCGAGCAGGCAGTCATGTCCGGTTTGTTTGCCGCCTTCTCTGAAAATGCGGAGCTCGAAGATCGACATATCGCTTCTGAGATTCAGAAAACGAAACCGTTGGCGGTTTTAATGAAAGAACGCATTACTGAGTTGCGCAACTGGGCCAAAAATCGCTGTGTCTCTGCCGATTAAATGACTCCTACACTAAAATCACGCTGCGAAAAACCCACAAATCTGACAGTGATGCATGTTGCCTTTTATCAACATGCATGTACAACATATTTAACTTTTTCAATATTTCATACCAAATCCCATTTCTTGAACCAACGAGTTGAAAATCCCTGTGAAATGCGGGACAATTACTCATAGTCAAATGCTCAAACTCCTAATTTTGATCCGAGGATATTTATGATCTCGCCTACCACATTCAGAAAAGTGCTGTTTTCCGCCTTGGGGCTTTCTCTGGCGATCTATGCCTGCACAGCGCGTGCTGAAGACAAGCCTGTCAAAGCAAATGAAGTCAAAATTAAAGATATTACTCTCAAAATTCCCTCCAATTGGAAAAGTGCTCCCCCATCCAATAATCTTCGCCTGGCACAATTTGTAATCCCGGCTGTGAAAGGTGACAAGGAGCCAGCCGAGTTGGTCGTTTCCTCTTTTGGAGGCACCGGTGGCGGAATGGCCGCGAATATCAGTCGCTGGGTCGGACAGTTTGTAGCAGACAAAAATCGCAAAGTCAAAGTGACTCAAGGCGAATCGAAACTTGGTAAATATGTATTCGCCGATCTATCCGGCACCTATAACAAGTCAATCGGGCCTCCATTCTTAAGAAAAACAAAAGCAGTTCCCGACTCACGCATGCTAGGCGTCATTTTGGCTGTCGAAGGGAAAGCATATTACTTTCTCAAATTGACGGGTCCAAACAAAACCGTCTCATCAGCTGCAGACGAACTCCGCGCTGCATTTGGCGCCAATGCCAAAGATGAAAAGCCATTCGAACAATAACGAATGGCTGATTTTTTTTCGCGGATGAATAATTTTGGATTGTCAACGAACCTCCTTACAACACTGAATCCTGCCTCATCATGATCCACTACCCAAACTATGCCTCCAGGTTTAGAGTGCTTCTACACCTATCGGGTTTACTATCTGTCTGTCTCTTTCTCATAGTTGTCGGAAGGAATCTGGCAGCAGAAGAAATCGATCCGGAAGAAGATGATTACCCGCCGGGACTTCTGGCAACTTATCAAGCGGGAGATAAACGCGTTCAACGGATTGATCCCAATATCGCCTTTAACTGGGGTAAGCAAGCACCTTTGCCCCAACTCTCTGGTAATCACTTTTCTGCAGCATGGACCAGCCTGATTCTGGTGAAGCAGCCAGGCAAGTATCAGATTTCCGCTTATCTTGAAGGCGAAATCAAAGTCGAAATTGACGGCAAAATGGTTCTTGAAGGCAAACGCGACACTCCCGGTTGGATCGTAGGCCCGAAGTACGATCAAAACTTTGGTGAATTCGAATTGCAGGTCGCTTATAAAAAGATCACCCCACAGGCACGCGTACAATTATTCTGGTCTTCGAATCTGTTTGGACTGGAACCCATCCAGGCAAATATTTTGTATCGAGAAGAGGGAAATCCAAAGGTTGCTCAAATCTCTCGCGGTCGTACTCATTTCGATGCGCATCGCTGTAATCGCTGCCACAAACGAGATCATCAGTTGACCAGCCCCGCCGCTCCCGATTTGACTTATGTCACAACCGCTTTGAATCCGGAATGGCTGATTCGAAAAATCCAGAACGACGATTCTGTTTCCGCTCATGCGAAAATGCCTTTCTTTGGATTTAACAAACAGGAAGCCGAAGCCATCGCCGCTTATCTTTCTGCCAATTCAAAAACGGCAAAGCTTCAAAAAATCCCCAATCCTAAAAAAGATAAAAAGACAAAAAAGATTCCGACCCGCGATGAGGAACGGCGTTCCGGTGAAATTCTCATGCGTTCGGTAGGCTGTCTGGCCTGTCATACGATTGAAGGCAAAGGAAATCAACAACCCTTCAGCGGTGGCGACCTAAGCAGCATTGGCGATAAACGCAACACGCAATGGTTTTACACTTGGCTCTCAGATCCAGAGAAGTTAAACAAAGACCATCGCATGCCGGTAATCAAACTCAGTACAACAGAACGACGTCAATTAGCATACGCACTCTCTGAATTGAAACAGACAAAAATTCCCGTCGGCAAAAAAACGGCTACGAATAAAACACTGATCGCCGACGGAAAAAAACTAATCACACAGGCCCGCTGTGCTGCCTGCCACACGATCCCGGGAATCGAGAAACCCACACAAACAGTTGTAAACCTCTCAAAAGCAGTACAAAACTGGGACAACTCCTGCTTGGCTGAAAAACCAAATCTGGCAAAAGGGCGCCCCGCTTATCGTACAATTGACCGGGAAGCTGTTGAAGCTTATCTCAAATCCAGTTTCGGAAAGCTGGCTTCAGAAAATGAATTCGACCGCGGTCGCTATGTTCTGGAACAGCGGAATTGTATTTACTGTCACGAGCGAGACAAGCACGAAGGCATCACCCCCATTGCGGGA
>JAJDEK010000228.1 GCA_029259875.1 Planctomycetaceae bacterium | reverse complement strand
CATTTACTTCATCCTTTTGGTATTTTACCAAAGAGAGATCAAACGTACCGCCTCCCAAATCGTAAACAAGAATCCGCTGTGCTTCAGCAAGCTCTGCGAACCACATCCCTTCAGATCCCAAAACGTAGCACAAAGCGGCTGCCACTGGTTCGTTAATTAGATCAACTTGTTTTAAACCTGCTTGCAAAGCGGCGTTAATTGTTTCTTGGCGCTGCACATCGCTGAATTGTGCAGGAACGGTAATCACTGCTGATTCGACCGGACCGATGCGTTCTCTCGCCGCTGCAAGCAGCTTTTTTAAAATAAAGGCAGAAACGTCTTTTGGTGTAAAATATCGACCATCAATCTCCCATTGAAAGTCAGGTTTTCCAAGAAATCGTTTCGCATGTTGTACGACATTTAGTGGATTGACGATCGCATGCCGGAGTGCTTCGGTTCCAACAATCACTTCAGCACCATCAAACATAGCAACTGAGGGCGTAGATAATTCTCCTTCCTGATTGGGAATCGTGACCGGTTCTCCATGCTCATTCAGGTGAGCAATACAGGAATAAGTAGTCCCCAAATCGATTCCGACAGCCTGTATTTTCTGCATAAAGCTTTAACTCTCTTAGGATATACATTTTCACATACTTGAAAGATGAAGTATGACGGGAAAGGACTCTTCTAATATGTTATCATGGACACCGGCAACACTCCAGCACTTGATTCGTGTTTTCCTGCCATAAAAGCGGCTAGATTCCCGTCAAAATAGAAAGATCTGTTTTGTGAAAATATCCCGATATCAGCTAAATTGGTGGTTTTTATTTTTCCTGATCCTTAGTTCCAGCGGAATTGGAACAATTCGTTCAACAATCGCCGCTCAAGTATCGGAAAATCCACTCGCGTCCCTGAATCGGGATGCCCCAAAATACCTAACTAATAGAAACTTCCGACGGGTATTAACCCAGCCATTTTCAGCATCATGGTCGAATGTAGAAATTCGCGCGATAGTCCAACGCATTCGGAGCACACAAAAGATTTCAATTATCCTGGATCGCAAAATTGATCCAGCATTGAAGCTGAAACTGGATATACAAAACCTGACTCTAGAGCAGGGGCTGAAAAATTTAGCGTCTAAGGCCCATGCCAAAACAGTGATCGTTGGCAGTAATATTTATATTGGTCCTGAAAAGGCAGTATCGAATTTAAAAACTCTGCTGGAGTTAAGAAAACAAGAACTATTCGAACTTACTGAATCTCATCCAAAATTAAAACCACGTGTGCTTTCACTCTCTCGAAGAAAAACATTCCACTACCAGGATCTCGATCAACCTTCTGAGATTCTGAAACAAATCACAGATGCCTACCAGATTACAGCCAAAAACCAAGATCTGATTCCGCATGATCTCTGGGCTCATAGCACCTTTTCGTCGGTCAATGCGAATGAAGCACTCTCATTATTACTGATTCAACTGAATTTGACCTATCTATGGAACGAGCAGGGAACACAAATTGAGCTCATTCCGATTCCTGATTCTGTCATCATCAAAAGAACATATACACCACGCGGCAAATTGGTAGCCGATGTAATCAATCAATTAAAAGAACGTTTCCCGGATATAATTGTAGTACAAACTGGAAAAACCTTGTCGATTAGCACTTCAACAGAAGTTCATGAAGAAATTGAGAAACTATTCAATCCAAAGACGGCTTATAATAAAACTAAACCTCAAAAGCCCGTCGCAATTCCCATTCAACGACGAAAATTTACATTGCGAGTCAAAAAAGTTCCAATTCTGGCGGTCATGAAAAAACTGGAACAATCTGGAATTGAATTTGAATATGACGACACCAAGATAGCCGAGGCAGGGATTGACCTCAGGCAACGAGTCGATATTACAGTTGAAGAGGCGAACGCACAGACATTTTTTGACTCGCTCTTTAGCTCTCTTAATCTATCATACAAGATTGAGGGGACCAAGATTCTCCTCACACCGAAATAAATGCCGTCTTGTCAGGCAGGCTTGGATTCCAAGTCGAAAACTTTCCCAGAACTTTCTTTATTGGTGACACGACGATACTTTGAATTAAAGCACAAAATCGGGTAATATCCCGAGTGTGTGAGTTAAAACAAGTCTTTGTGAGTCCATATTACAATATTGCCCACACTGAACAAAAGCTATTGCCTGTCTACTCAGGCAAAGAGAGTGTTAGATATAAACTATTTATAAATAACACTTTATCAATAAGAGCTTTCTAATAATCACCCTTAGACCTTGTGGGCAACGTTCGTAAAAGCCTTAATTGATTCGTCAGGAACTGGTTATTTTTGAACGAGTGGAATTTTGGCGCCTGACCACAGGCGCCTGAGCGTTAAAAATGTGACGATCATTGTTTAATTGAATTCAATGTAATAAACAAGAAATGTTCTGCCCAAAAGACGGTATGAACATCTCAAACATACAACAGTAGAGTGAGGAGAATACGTGGCAAGTCCTAAAAATATGATTGTGGCCCAATCTGGTGGTCCTTCGCCAGTGATTAATAATAGCTTACGAGGATTAGTGGAGACAGCACGCGATCTACCAGAAATCGGAACGATCTATGCGGGTTGGCATGGAATTGAAGGGGTTCTCAAAGAAGAATTACTCAACTTGAGCGGACAATCTCCTGAAGAAATTGCCTTGTTACGAGTCACGCCAGCAGCGGGTTCAGTAGGAACCTGCCGCTATAAATTAAAAGAACATCAAGACGAAGACTTTGATCGTCTTATTGAAGTTTTTAAAGCCCATAATGTGGGATACTTCTGCTACATCGGTGGAAATGACTCGATGGACACAGCGAACAAAGTAGCCCAAATGGCTACCGAAAGAGGAGTTGATATCGTTGGCATTGGAGTCCCCAAAACAATTGACAACGATGTAGGAGACAGTGAGTTCAAACTCATCGACCACACTCCCGGTTATGGCAGTACCGCACGGTACTGGATGAGTATGGTTCAAATGGCAAACGAAGAAAATCGAGGAAGCTGTCCGGCTGACCCTGTTCTAGTTCTACAAGCGATGGGCCGCAAAATTGGATTTATCCCTGCTGCCGCTCGTCTGGCAGACCCACAGCGAAAAATTCCGATGCAGATATATTTAGCTGAGAATCCTGTCAGTATCGAACAAATTCATACCCAAATTAACGATCAGCTTAAAAAAGATGGACGCCTGGTTGTCGTTGTCAGTGAAGGGCTGTCGCTGGGAGATATCGGCGAAACGAAAGACTCCTTCGGACATACGCAGTTCAGCTCAAGTGAGATGACAGTAGCTCAATTATTAGTGAATGAACTGAATCAGAGAGGCCTGGCGGTGAAGGGTGCCGCCCGCGCAAATGTTCCAGGAACAGATCAACGACACAATATCGCCTATGCCTCTACGGTTGATTTAGACGAAGCCTATGGAGCGGGACAAAAGGCAGCACTATTAGCAGCCGCTGGCGAATCGGGATACATGTCGACCATACTTCGTAATGAGGGACCAGGTTACAATGTGCGTTATGATAAAGTTCCGTTACCTGAAGTTGCCAACAGCGAACGAACATTTCCCAAAAATTGGATTACCGCTGATGGCATGGATGTCACCGATGATTTTATTAAATATTGCCAACCTCTCGTTGGAAATGACTGGCCTAGTATCCCTTTAATTAACGGGCGTATGCGATTCGCACAATTACAACCATTATTTGGTGATCAAAAACTGCCAAAGTACGTTCCTCAAGCAGACAGACCAGAATAAATAAATCAAACGTACCTTTGTACGAACTAAGAATATTAAAGATTATTTTTAAGAACTAAGATGGGAGAAGATTGTGTCGGATAATCCATTGGATACCAACTTTCAACAGAAAAACGACTTTTTGATTGGTATAGATTCAGATGGTTGTGCTTTTGATTCCATGGAAATCAAACATAAAGAGTGTTTTATTCCTAACTTTATCAACTATTTTGGTTTGCAGCCCATCTCAAAATACGCACGCGAAGCTGCTGAATTTACAAACTTATATTCCAAGTGGCGTGGCGCTAATCGTTTTATTTCGTATACGCTCGCTTTGGATCTGCTAGAAGAACGACCAGAAGTAAAATCGCGAAATGTCGAGATCCCCAAAGTCCAAGGAATAAGAGACTGGATTCAACGTGAAACCAAATTGGGAAATCCCACATTGGCTGTCGAAGTTGAAAAAACTCATGATGCCGATTTGGAACTCGGATTAAAATGGTCATTGGCTGTCAATGAAATGATCGCTGATATGGTTCATGATGTCCCCCCGTATCCAAATGTGAGAGAAAGCCTGATTAAGCTTGATCCGGTTGCCGATATGATTGTCTGCTCTGCCACTCCCAATGCAGCGCTCAATAAAGAATGGGAAGAACATGATATCGCCCAATATGTTGACGCTATATGTGGGCAAGAAGCAGGGAGCAAAAAAGAAACGTTGGGGCAAGCCAAAGATTGTGGATATGAATCCAATAAAGTTTTAATGATCGGTGATGCTCCCGGTGATATGAAAGCAGCAGAAGCCGTCGGCGCTCTCTTTTATCCAATTAATCCCGGAGCAGAAGAGGCCAGTTGGGAACGTTTCATCAACGAAGCTTGTGACCGATTTCTGAACGGTGAATATGCTGGTGCATATCAACAAAAAGTAATTGATGAGTTTGACAGTTATCTTCCAGAGCGACCTCCCTGGAAACAATAATCTTGCTGATTGAAGTCATTCAATCGCAACGGAAAAGATTCAACACATTTTCTATTAACAAAACATCAAAAGCAAATGAGAGTTTTCAATGTCAAAACATGATATCGGCCTGGTAGGTCTGGCAGTAATGGGACAAAATCTGGTACTGAATATGGCCAATCATGGCTACTCGGTAGGAGTCTTCAATCGCACCACTAGTGTAACAGATGACTTTGTTGCGAGTAAAACCGATGAGCAGAAGATTACTGGCTACCATACTCTCAAAGAACTCGTAGAAAATCTGGCAGCACCTCGTAAGGTGATGCTCATGGTCAAAGCAGGACCTGCCGTTGACACAATTATTGAAGACCTCAAAGGCTTATTAAGCCCTGGAGATATTATCATTGATGGTGGTAACACGCACTTTGATGATACGAATCGCCGTACTAAAGAAGTGGAAGAGGCCGGTTTACTCTTCATCGGAACGGGTGTTTCTGGTGGAGAAGAGGGGGCACTCAAAGGTCCCAGTATCATGCCCGGAGGCTCACCAGATGGTTGGCCACATGTCAAATCGATTCTACAAGACATCTCTGCCAAAGTTGGCGAAAATAATGATATCCCCTGCTGCGAATGGGTAGGTGAAGCAGGTGCAGGCCATTATGTCAAAATGGTACATAATGGCATTGAGTATGGCGATATGCAGTTGATCTGTGAATCCTACTATATTCTGAAACATACCTTGGGACTTACTAATGACGAACTTTATAAAGTCTTTGATAAGTGGAACCAAGGCGAACTGGAAAGTTACCTGATTGAAATCACCCGCGACATTTTCACTGTGATTGATGAAGAATCAGGCGAATATCTGGTTGATAAAATCCTGGATACTGCCAAACAAAAGGGAACAGGGAAATGGATGAGCCAACATGCATTAGACTTGGGAGTTCCCACAACATTGATCACAGAAGCCGTTTATGCCCGATGTCTTTCTGCTCAGAAAGAAGCACGCGTGCGTGCATCCAAAATTTTGAGCGGTCCCGAGAAAAAATTTGATGGAGATCGAGCTCAATTTATTGAAGATGTAAGACAGGCTCTCTATGCATCCAAATTATGCAGCTACGCTCAGGGTTATGTTCAATTGAATGCCGCCGCCGAACACTTTGGCTGGAAGCTCAACAATGGAGATATTGCTCTCTTGTGGCGTGGTGGATGTATTATTCGCTCTACGTTCTTACAAGACATTAAAGCAGCTTTTGATAAAAACCCTCAACTGGAAAATCTTCTATTAGATGATTTCTTCCGAAATGCTATTAATAACGCACAATCAAGCTGGAGACGTGTTGTGGCGACCGCTGTTGAGCTTGGGTTACCTGTTCCCAGCTTTACTGCAGCCTTAAGTTATTATGACGGATATCGCCAGGAGCGTTTACCAGCAAACCTACTCCAAGCCCAACGTGACTATTTTGGAGCTCATACATATCAACGGATCGATAAGGAAGGTACTTTCCATACTGACTGGATTCGTGAACGTCGGCTGGACTCGTAATTACATTTCAGACGGGTTCATACGAATAGCCAATCTTATTTTGCTGTAGCCAGCCTATTCATTTGACCGTTAATAAAGAAATAAGAACTTTATTGACGGACAAAATCG
>JAJDEK010000227.1 GCA_029259875.1 Planctomycetaceae bacterium | reverse complement strand
CAATTTGCAACTCAGGCCACTAGCAGGGACCTGAGCGTGACGGTCCCTAGCTGCGAACGCCGTGCCTATTTCCAGAATAATCCATAAAACCAATAATAGAATGCACTTACAATATACATTCGTAATTTCAACTTATGTCGTTTCCTGCCGGACACTCTTTTCAGACTTTCATTCCGCTGCCAATATGGCAGCAATCCCTAAGCTTCACACACAGGAACTTCACAACCTTCAAGTCAGAAATTGATTCACTTTCCAGAACCATCTTTTGAAAATCACACGAATTATAATTGACACAAATGTTAAAATAGGTAATATCGTTATAAGTAAACACAAACCGCCACCCTGACAGTTCTCGCACGGGGTGGAAGATTTCTCACTCATACTTTACTGCTTTCTCGACACACTCACTCTCTCTTAATTCATTCGTCTTTAGTTACATCAAGTAAGACAAAGAGAGGAGTTTGAAGTGTCCGAGCCCTATGATTCCACTTCCCCAACGCAACAGCAGGCAACGTTTCCTGAACTGGCGCAATACGCACACGAATTATCTTCACAGGGGAAAATGGCAGAAGCACGAGCCTTGTTCCATGCACCAGCAATTGAAACTGCAGAATGGGAACGCTGTCTGCACTTTGGTCAGTTTTTGCTAGAAACAGGACAGGCTTCCGAGGCGATTGAGCAACTCTCTCCTGTACTGGATTTCGCTCATCAGAAAGAAGATGATTCTCTGCGCTCAGTCGTCTGCCATAACCTGGCAGCCGCCTATCGTAACCTGGGTTATTTTGAATTAGCGGCTCAATTTCAACAATACTCCATCGCATGGGGTGATCTACGATCAGCAAACCACCAAACCCTGGAACAGGAAGTCGCACAACTCACCGATGATGCTGCCTGTGATCTCACGGGGCGTGCCAATGACGCCATCATCCAGCAGGACTACAAATTGGCCGAACAATTACTGAACATTTCCTTGTCGCGTGAAATTCTCTACGGAAGTTTTGATGCGCAAGCTGCCGACTGGGGAAATCTGGGAATCGTCCACGGATTGCAGGGAAATCATGCACGAGCAATCTCTTATGTTTGGAAAGCTTACCAACTTCACAAAAAGACGACGAATTTGTCTGCAATGGGCCAGGACCTGGCGCATCTCGCCGAACTTTTCTGGAGCGTAGGCCGCCTGCATCGCGCGATTCGCTGCCTCACACGTTCTCTGAATTATTTTTCTCAGAGTCATCGCGCGACTGAAGAACAAAAAGTGTGTGCCCGTTTGCAGGAAATGCGACGTCTGCTTCTGGTTCGGGAACAGAATCCGCTCTTGAATTAACTACTTTAATTATGTGGAGATAAAGAGAGGACGATTAAAATTTCAGTCACTGTCCACTTGCCAATTGCCCCCCTGTCTGTTGATAATTAGTGCAGAAGAGGAGCTGACCTATTAATTCCAAACCCTGTTCGGGAACTGGAACATCCCTGCATGGAACATGTCGGCTCAAATAGAGTACAAGCGATATCCCAAAACATCTCGAAGGTCATTCATGCCCATTAAGGTTCGCTGTAAAGAGTGTGACACCACTTTTTCTGTAAAAGATGAAGCTGAAGGTAAACGGGTCCGTTGTAAAGGCTGTGGCACCCCCATCAAAGTTTCAGCGGGACAGAAAAAAAAGAAGCGGCCTTCACCTAGCAAATCTTCAGACACCGATGATTTCCTGGCCAGTTTTGATATCGATAAAATCGAAGACAAAGATTCAAAGATTTGTCCCCGCTGCGGCTACGACGTCGACGACGAAGACATTGAGTGCGGGAATTGTGGGGTCGAATTGAGCACAGGGCGCATGACGGAAGCGACTCGCAGAAAGCGAAAACGCAAAGGCCCTGCCGTAGAAGAGTTTTATGGGAAATCCTGGGGTGACGCTTACAAATTTTTGGGTAACCATAAAGGACTGGCGTTCAAAACGTTTCTCTATAGTTTCATCGCCAGTACATTATTTTTTGGTTCGGTCTTTATGATGATGTGGTGTCATCGAACTCCACCGCGTGCCTTCTGGGGCTTCATTGCCTTTGTTTCCATCATGGCGATTCCAGGTTGGATTTGGTTCATCCAGACAGAAGTAGTCCGCTTCGCTCTGCAGAAAAAAGCAAAACTAAAACGTATCACCTTTGACTTTTTCTTATGCTCTGCTTTAGGCATTAAATTTATATTCTGGATCATCCTGTTCAGTCTGCCAATGCAGGCTGTATTCGGAGCCATGGGTTATTATTACATCACCAACGACAATATTCCCGTGGGAGCAATATTAATAGCTGTGGGGTTTATTCCCACCTTCCTCATGTTCCCTCTGGCGATGCCCCATATGACTATGTCAGATTCGTCACCTGCCTGGATGATGCACAGACTGGGAAAGGTCTTTTTGAATCTTGCGAAACCAGCGTTTTTCTGGTGCATCGTCTTCCTGATTACCAACCTGCCTGCCATTGGCTGTCTGGTGGGAATTGGCGTGGTGTATGGCAATGATCTGGATCAATTCTTCTCGAATGTACGTTACAATTCGTTGATCGCGGCAGATGAACAGGCAAAGACCGACGCCGAAGAAAACAAAATTAAAGACTTCGAACCCGGAGAATTTGTCGGCAAAGAACCACGTAAACTGGAACCCAAAGTCCTCATCGTACCATCGATCTTATGGTTTCTCGCTTGTCTATTTTATGCCCCCGCCATGATCTTTAATGCGCGCGTCAACGGGCTAATGGCACTGCACAGTAAACCGGATCTGCAATTGATCACGAAAATTGAAGAAACCAAATATGTCTCCAAATCCGTGCATAAAGAGACTGGCCCACCGACGGCCCGTTGGAAACTCGCATTAGCAGGAATTGGCATAGGGCTGGTTTTAGGAACCGGATTTTTCTTCCTGATACCACTCTTACCGATGATGCTCTTGTACGTCTTGCTTTTCATTGTTTTCTTTACACAAATCGGATGCTTCTTCACCACTCTGGCCAAAATCAACAGCGAAGAGGGACTCGGTCTGGCGATTCTGGGCTTTTTCATCTCGCTTTATGCCTATGTCATGGGCTGGATTTATGCGAAAACCGATAAAGATATGGGTGGCACAATGGCGCTT
>JAJDEK010000226.1 GCA_029259875.1 Planctomycetaceae bacterium | reverse complement strand
AAGTGTTCTGGTCTGGTAGAAAGGCAAGCTGGAAGCTTTTGTATTGAGTGGAATTCTTCTGGATGAATTATACCGGGACCGGGACTGGTCTGAGCCTCCAACAATTAGTTTGAGTTTTTGAGGTCGCCAAGGATCAGGTTTATTTTTTTCGAGATCGGAATGAAGCCTGTTTTGCTTCTGTTCCAGGAATGTCTGAATCGTCCTGTTTTCTGAAATAGTCAATCTATGGTCGTATTGTGAAAGCTGATCTAGGTAGTACGCCGCATCCTGATTCAAATTGAATTTCAGGCAAAGATTGACCATGCGGGCCAGAGCTTGAGCTGAAATTTGTGGGTTTTTGTGTTTCATCAGTTGAGTCAGCCACAATTCTGCTTCATAGAATTGTTTGGATTGCAGTGAAGTTTCGATCAATTGTTCCAAGACGGGAAGTGCGGCATCATGAAATCCAAATTGACTGAAGAAACGTTCTTGCTGTAATTGTTCAGAGCCTAAGATTTGTTGCGCTCTGAGACTGATCTTAGAGGAAACCTGTTCGCGGTAAGATTGATCTATCTGATTCCAAAGATCCGAGGCTTTACTGGCAATCCAATAGTCAATTTGTATTTCCGTGGCCGCGTTTTTAAAAAACGTTTTTTCAGGTGCATTTGCCAGCTCCAAGATCAGATCAAAGGCATCCGAGTATTGTTGTCTGGCAGTGAGTCGCTCTATTAATAATCTTTTCAGTTCGATGCGTTCTCTCTCCGAGCGGACGTGTTGGCCTAACTGGTCAACCAGTTGATCATATTTCTGAAAATCAGATCGAACCAAGGAACTTAGACAGTTTACCATTAAATCATGGAAGTTGTTTTGATGTTTGGCGGAAAGTTGCTGAATGTCAATTTGTTGCAGTTTTGTCAGAGCAGCCTGGTAGCGATGGCTCATCATTAACAATTCTGATTCTTTATACAGAGCCAATGAGCTTTGAGAGTTTTGTTGTTTGATCTGTGCGATCTCAGCTTCGAAAGTCTGTTTTTGTTCATAGCTAATCAGACCAGACGCGTTGAGAGACAGAAATTGTCCTTCATAGATAATCAAATTGCCTAAAGGTTCTGCATCTTTTGCGCTGAATAGTTTGTTGATCACCTTTCCTGAGTCGACATCAATCGTCCATACTTGACCACTTTGTAATGGAACGTGCAAACGCTTATCTGCAATCACAGACTGCCCGGAAGGCGGGCCGGCTGAACTTGTGAATGCGGTGTTCCAGATTTTTTTCCCATTCGCCAGCGAGACCGATGTGACGCCATTCAAACCCACTAGCAGAATATGATCATCAACAACGCCCGCTAAATACTGCGAAGTCTCTTTAGCTCGTTTTGTCCAGCAAGGAAGTCCTGTGATTAAATCCAGGCAGATCAGAGCTTTTTCATCGGGGGGAGTATAAATTACTTTGTTTCTAGTAATCACAGGAGCTGAAGGGCACCAGCGTTGGCCTAGCGATTCAACAGGTGTCTGTCTAATACGATTGAAACGATTTCCAGAATTGTTAGAAGGCACATTAACATATTGTGTCGACCAGAGGATCGAGTGATTCAGACGATCAATGGCGGTCAACAATCCTATAGTTGTAGGGCAAATAAGTACCCCCTGACCAACGGCTACCGGTGCAATCCACCAGCGTCTGACCATATCGGTTTCGATATCCTGGTCTGGATTACCGATCTGTTGAGACCAACGTTCTTCACCGGTTTGTGGGTCAAGGGCATAAACACGAATTTCCCGATCTCGTTCGCCTACCACGTACAGTTCGTTTCCTGCTGGTGTTGGTGCTCCAAAGAAAAACGTTCCCGCCAGAGGCAGGTCAAAGGGTTCATCAAATTTCGTGCCACCCACTTTCCAGATTGGTTGTCCTGATTTCAGATCGTAGGCGACGATTTGATTTGATGACCATAAAGTCCCTTGAGGTGTATTTCTCCCTCGACTAAACCGGTTAAAATTGCGATAGGAACCCGAAGATCCGAAGTTGAGACGCATGTTTTCTATAATAAATAGATGTTGGCCATCACTACTCTGGCTACCCCAATTGGCATTCTTGTAGATTAAGCTAGTCAACGCGTGAGAATCTGGATTAGTACCATTATAAGGAGTCAACGCCTGATTCGCGGGAACGGGATCAAACAGACCGCGCGCCTGAGGGACATTCACTCCCTTTAATCGTGTCGCGATATAAGATGCTTCCGGGGAGTTTTCGAGTGAGGACTCCCAAAGGGGAGCTCCTGTTTGGGCATTTAGAACCTGAACTCCTTTCAGTGTTCGGAATACAATTTTTCCATTGATCGCTAACGGGGGAAGCGCAGGAATCGTAACGCGATTTAAACTTGTCAGATCTTCCTTGATGAGCTTTAACTGCGATTGGATCGAATGATTTGAAGTGATGAGCGATGACCAACGGGGTATCAGGAGTGGATCTGCATTTTGCGCACGTGCAGAGCGATTGGGTGATCCCAAAAGCATTGGCCATTCATCGAGCAGCAGGTTCGAAGCCAAATTAAGGACCACTTGCTTGCTCAGCCAGTTTTGTGGAGTTTCGACGCTGCCTCCTATTTTGATCGTCTCATCTGTTTGTGTTGAGTCTCTCCCAGAGTTCAATAATTCCGCAATCAGGGATTGCTTTCCTGTTTGTTTAAGAACAAAAGCTGCTTTTGTTCTCCACTGTGAAGATTCAGTAATCGGCGCACGATTTTTCAACAGACGTTGTATATATTGTTCGGCCAAACCGAACTCACCCCGGTCCATATGATAGGAAACGAGATAGTTCATTGCCTTGAAGCCAAAAGATGTAGTGGCGAAACGGGTGGCAATTTCCGCATAGATTTCCGGAGGCGACTGATTTAATTGGGCATCGGTAAAAAGTTTTTCAGCCAATGCGTTGTACTGGCGATTGAATTTCTCACGTTGTTCGGTGGGTAGGAGCTCAAGAAGCTGGTAAATCAATTCGCGATCAGTGATCAAAGAACGACTACCGGCCACATGCACTGGGAGATTGATACTGTTTTCAAGCATCAATTGCAATTTTTCGCGTGCTGGCTCCCATTGCTGATCATCAATCAGTTGTTGGGCTCTTTTAAATCGCCGTTCTTGTTCCAAATCTTGGGGAAAGCGATAGTGTGCAGAGGTCTTTGATTTTGTAGACGTATTCGCGAGCTGCGCACGAGCAGGCTTGGGTTGACCAAACCAACCTTGAATGATTTTTTTTAACTCATTGAGAGGTTTGGCCTGTTTGGGTTCATTGTGTTCAAAGGCTTTGTCTCTCTCTTCAGCCGCCTGCACATTACTAACCAATGGTAAGGTCAGGCAAGTTGAGACAATAAGGGCAATAGTCCGGGTTCGATTGAATGAATACATCAACTCAGCCTTCTGGTCTCGTGGCAGGTCCAAATGAAATCATATCAGCCCTCTTGCAAGGAAATAGGGCTTTTATCCCAAGCTGCTTCTTATATTAAGAATCGGGGGAATTGACTTGTTTGCAAGAACACTTTTCCATTCTACAGCCAGTTTTCATTGAGCCAATACGTAATCTGGTGGATTCTGAGACTCTTGCTCTTTATGCCTCTGCTTTTCTGGTGCGTGTCAGCATATTTGATTGATATGTGTTCATGTGGACCCTGTTTGGGGTTGGGATGGTGGAGAAATGCGACAAAGCAAAACAGTGCAGAGTGAAAGAAATCAGAAAAATCAGGCTGTCTTATGACTTTCAACCAAGATAGAGGGGGGAATCGGTTGCAGATTTGCTTGCGGGAAGTTATTTTTGCACGCTTCAACTATCACAAACTAGTGAAATACCGGCCGGCAGTAACGGCTTGGATCGCTACTTATACCTGAAGTTATCAGCAGAATAAGTATCTATCTAAATTGGGTAGTGCTGAACTTTGACGAATTTGTAGCTGACCAACGGTTTCATTGACATATTGTTAGGTTTATAGACTCAAAAAATCTTTATTGGTAGAGTTGATTCGCGCATTAAGTCGGATTGCTACTTGAGGAATGTTGGGAAATGTCAGACGATTTTGTATTACAGAAAATCAGTGCTTTCAAGCGGGATAAATTAGGATCGATTGAAAGTAATAGAGTACGCCGCGCGGGGCGAATTCCTGCCGTCGTGTATGGCCATGGTCAGGAACCTGCCCATATTAGTGTAGTTGATACCGATTTGCAGAATCTAATCAAGAATCGTGAACGGGTTTTTGAAATTGATGTCGATGGTCAAGTCGAAGAAACAATACTGAGAGACGTACAATGGGATACTTTCGGAAATCAGATTCTACATGTGGATCTGATGCGTATTAATGCTTCAGAAAAAGTGACCCTCGAAGTTCAAGTAAGATTACGTGGAACTTCGCCCGGGGTTGTGTCTGGTGGCGTGTTGGAGCAGTCTTTACACTCCCTTGAGTTGGACTGTTTGGCTCACAATATTCCCGACAATATTTCTGTTCGTATCAATGTACTTGAGATTGGTGATGCGATTTATATTCGTGATTTGGATGTACCTCGTGGAGCTGTACTTCACCATCCCGAAGATCAAGTCGTAGTACATGTTCTTGCTCCTAAGGGAGAAGAGGAAGAACCAGCAGCAACAGAAGAAACTCCCGAAGTAACAGCAGAATAGTTTTTTCGAGAGTGGTTAATAGAGCTTGAGTCAAATGTCTAACGGGTGGTGCTGTGAAAGTGGTCGTAGGGCTGGGAAATCCCGGTAAAAAATACGAACGAACGCGCCACAATGTTGGTTTTGACGTTCTGTCGCAATTGGCAGGCTGGCATAATGTAGCCAGTTTTAAAAGTCAGTTTGAGGCAGAAGTAGGTGAATTTTCCTTTGCGGATGACAAGGTTTTACTCGTCGCACCGCAAACTTTTATGAATTTAAGTGGCCGTTGTGTTGCGGCTTTGGTAAAGTTTTTCAAACTGCCTTCGACTGATGTCATGGTAGTTTGTGATGATATGAATTTACCAGTCGGACGTCTTCGCATGCGGGGAGCTGGTTCGGCCGGTGGTCAAAAAGGACTACAAGACATCATTCAAAGTTTGAATACTCAGGACATTCCACGTTTAAGAATTGGCGTGGGGCGGCCTCCTGCAGGTTTTTCAGGTGCGGATTATGTGTTGGGGCGTTTTCGATCTGGAGAATCTAAGCTGATCTCTCAAGCAGTTCATTCTGCCGGAGAAGGGGTTGAGTCTTGGGTTCAAAATGGTCTTGAAATTGCCATGAATCAGGTTAATGCACCTGAATAATGATGTCTCGGTTTGGTTTTAAACCGGCTTGTATAATAATATAAAAATGAGAATCTGATCGTCAATCTGGCCAGTAAGAGGGCCAAATTATTTCGGGAGAAAAGTCTTGTCTGTAGCAGAGAAAAAAGCGGTTATGATCAATTATGAAGGAATGTTCTTGTTGGACAGTGGAAAGTTTGCTGCTGACCATGAAGGGACCATTTCGCATTTGATGGAAATTCTGGATAAAGCAGGTGCAGAAATCGTGGCTCACCGTCCTTGGCAGGATGGCAAGCTTGCCTATGAGATTGAAGGGCACATGAAAGGGCTGCACTACTTGGTTTATTTCACAATGCCCGGCAATGGTATGGATATCATCACTCGTGCTTGCCATCTTAGCGATATTGTAATTCGTCAATTGGTGATTAAGCAGCCACAAACTTTGTTTGATGCAATGGTGGTCGCAATCGATCCTGCTACGTCTGCTGAAGAAGTGCAGCCAGTTGAAGAAGCTAAAGAGGAAAAAATTGATACAGAGCTGGAAGCTCCTGAGTTTGATGCAATTGAGGATGTTGCAACTGAGGATGTTGACGGCGAAGCATAGTCGTTTCTTCTGTTTGCGTTGTATTTGAATTAAGATTTTACAGAAAGATCAACCTCAGATCATTCATTTTCAGGGAGGCCGATGATGGCCAGTTTCAACAAAGTTATTTTAGTAGGCAATTTAACACGAGATCCTCAGGTGCGCTACACACCAGGGGGAAGTGCCGTTGCTGAAGTTGGACTTGCTGTGAATCGTAGTTGGTTTGATAAGAATTCCAACTCTCGCAAAGAAGAGACCACTTTCGTTGATGTTACGTTGTGGGGACGCACAGCAGAAGTTGCCAGCGAATATCTGACTAAGGGACGTTCTGTTCTGATTGAAGGTCGGTTACAACTGGACCAGTGGGATGATAAGGAATCCGGTCAAAAACGCAGCAAACTCAAGGTCGTTGGTGAAAACATGACGATGCTGGGAGGCAAAGGTGAATCTGGTGGTGGAGGCGGAGGGAAATCCGGTGGTGGATATTCCTCAGGTGGCAATGCTCCTCCTGCTCAAGGTGGTGCCTCGAATCCTGCAGATTCATTTTATGATAATGCACCCAGTGGTGGTGGAGTGCCCGATGACGATGTTCCTTTCTAACAGGATTACGTTCGGCAGGATTACGTTCGGA
>JAJDEK010000225.1 GCA_029259875.1 Planctomycetaceae bacterium | reverse complement strand
TGGTCCCCTTTCAGGCGCTGCAGATGGTCGGTTATCAAGTCGATGTTGTTTGTCCTGATAAAAAAGCGGGTGAAATCATTCGGACAGCCGTGCATGATTTCGAAGGTGATCAGACCTATTCTGAAAAACCGGGACACAATTTTACTTTGAATGCGTCATTTGCTGAGATCAATTCCGATGATTATGCAGGGCTTTTGATTCCCGGCGGCCGTGCTCCCGAATATATTCGTCTCAATGCACGAGTTTTGGAGATCACACGCCAGTTTTCTGAAGCTGGAAAACCAATCGCTGCCATTTGCCATGGTTTGCAACTCTTAGCAGCAGCCGGTGTTCTGAAAGGCAAGAGTTGCACGGCGTATCCTGCTTGTGCTCCTGAAGTGAATCTTTCGGGAGGGACTTATGTAGAGACGCCCATTGATGGCGTTCACACTGATGGGAATTTGGTGTCAGCGCCGGCGTGGCCTGCACATCCCCAGTGGTTGGCTGCCTTTTTGGGTGTTCTCGGAACGAAAATTGAAATTTAATTTACGACGATCATGGATCGTTGAACTCGATCAGAATACGGAGAAACGCTGATGTCTTGTTGTGCTTTCAACTGGTCTATGATCGGAGCGGTTCTGGCAGGTTTGGCTGTGATTCTGGGAGCGTTTGCTGCACATGGAATCGATGGGTATTTCGCAGAGAAATACGAGGGCCAGACAAAGATTGTCGCCGGAAGTGAAGTTCCGGCGGCTCAGAAATATTTGAAAGACTTTAAAACCGGTGCAGAATATCAAATGTATCACGCATTGGCTTTGATCTTAGTCGGTTTTGCAGGACTGACTTCGCACAAAAAAAAGTTATTGAACATTGCTGGCTGGTGTTTTCTATTGGGAATCATTTTTTTCTCAGGCAGTCTTTACGTTTTAACTCTGAGCGGTCAAACTTTCTGGGGAGCGATTGCTCCTATTGGCGGAACACTGTTTATTGTGGGTTGGTTTACATTTGCAGCAGGAGTTTGTTGCTGTGGCAGCAATTCCGACTCTGAAATTCTCAGTGGCCCCGAGACTCCTTCCTCAACGTGATGCCAGCATTGTTGGTTTTTTATTTAATGAAATGATTCGAAGCGATCATACCCACCTTATTTCAGAATTGATTCACTCATGCTGATTTTTGATGCACACCTCGATATGGCCTGGAACGCTTGCGAATGGAACCGAGACTTGGAATTACCAGTCAGTGAAATTCGAAAGTTTGAAAGGCAGTTTGAAAATATTATCCCTGGTGAAGCCACCGTTTCCTGGCATGAGCTGAGAAAAGGGGGCGTGGGCATGACGATTTCCACGTTGCTGCCTCGCTTGCATCGTAAAGATGCCGCTTTAACACATTATCAGTCAAGAGAAGCCGCCTATGGTGTGGCGATGGGACAATTGGCCTATTACCGGGCGATGACAGAAATAGGTGTGTTAAGAGAAATTTCTGACAGTGACACTTTGCAGAGGCATGTTGCGGAATGGGAAGCAAACGAAGCGGAAGCACGTGCGGAAGGCAGTACGATTCCGATTGGATTCATCCTGAGCATGGAAGGCTCACCGCCGATTCTGTCTCCCGAGCAGATTGAACATTGGTTTGACGCGGGACTGCGCATCTTAGGTCCCGCGCATTATGGTCCGGCACCTTATTGTTACGGAACGGGCAGTGAAGGAGGGCTCAAAGAACAAGGCCCCGCTTTATTGAAAGAGATGGACCGAGTTGGGATGCTGTTAGATGTAACTCATTTGGCAGATCAATCGTTCTGGGAAGCATTGGAGGTTTATCAGGGGCCTGTCTTGGCGAGCCACCACAATTGTCGTGCTCTCGTCGATGCAGACCGCCAATTGACCGATGAGCAAATCAAAGCACTCATTGAGCGTGGCGCAGTGATCGGTTGTGCCTTTGATAACTGGATGATCAAGCCTGGTTGGACGATTGGTGTTTCTGATCCTGCGATGACCTCTGTGGAAGATATCGCCAATCATACCGATCACATTTGTCAGCTCGCAGGTAATGCGAAACATTGTGGTTTGGGAACAGACCTTGATGGCGGTTTTGGAAAGGAACAGACGCCTCATGATCTAGACACCATTGCCGATTTGGAAATGTACGCAGCAATTCTGGAGAAACGAGGCTACAGTCAGGAAGATGTCAAAGGCATCATGTCTCAGAATTTCATTGATTTCTTTCTGAAAGCGCTGCCCGCCTCATCCAACTAAATCTGATTATAAACTGTCAATATTAAAACGCTGTATCTCGTTGTTTTATATAGAGATACAGCGTTTTTTCGTTTTTGTCCGAATTCTTTTTGAAAATGTTTCAAGAATTGAACGCGCTTTGCGAATAACTCTGTGTGACGTGGCCGATCGGTTTGGCCTACTGTTCCGAATCGAACATTTGTGAGGGAGTTTGGACAATGGTTTTTTTCTGTAAAAAATTTGTGATAGGTGCGGCAGTGTTGGCCACTCTGGGTACCTTCGTGTTTGGCCGTGACGTTGTGAGCTATATGAAAACAGCCGGCAACTCGGTACGAGAAGCGGTTAAGGCGGAAGTTCCCGTTGATTTTGAAGTCGAACGGGCGCGAAAAATGGTGGAGGATCTGGTTCCTGATATCCGTCGCTGCATGCATGTGATTGCGGAGCAGCAGGTTGATGTGGAATCACTGCAAGGCGAAATCCATGAAGCGGATTTGGCGATGAAGCAACAAAAAGAAGCGATGTTTACACTACGATCTAATTTGGAGTCGAATGATACCGAATTTGTGTATGCAAGTCGAACATACTCCAAAGATGAGATTCGCAATGACTTGGCGCAGCGGTTTGACCGTTTCAAAGTTGCTTCGGACACAGTCAAGCGAAATGCACAGATTTTAAAAGCACGTGAAAAAGCTTTGGATGCGAATCGGGAGAAGCTGGAAAACATGCTCTCTGCCAAGATGGATATGGAAGTCCAGATTGAACAACTGGAAGCACGTTTGAAATCAGTGCAGGCTGCTGAGACTGTCAGCAATCTGGAAATCGATAGTTCGCAGTTAACCCGAGCTAAGAGTTTAATCCGTGATTTAAACAAACAGCTTGATGTCAAAGAAAAGCTGCTGGATGCGGAAGGAAAATTTATCGGCTTGATTCCCGTTGATACCAAAGCTCAGGAAAAGCGGGATGTGGTTAAGCAAATGGATGCGTACTTCAAATTGAATGTCGGCGATCGAGTCGCTATTCAGTTGAACTAGTATTTTCTGTGTAAAGATGATGCATTGGCGCGAGTGGTGGCAGGTAGTTTTTGTTCTCGAGCGAAACTGCCTGCCCCATGCCAATTTAGTCATAAAAAACGAAAAAACAGTCTGTTAATCAGCGAAAAATTGTTTTCTGTTAAACCATTTCTTGAAATCATACGTTAAGATAAACAGTGAATCTGTGTGGTTTGTTTCCTGATGAAGCAACCTGCAGGTGTGTGTTGCATGTCATCTATTTCACAGGAGAACAACTTTGGGTTTCTTCACTTCCACATCAAATGACCAAGAGCAGAACCGACCGGAAAATTCCGTTGCCGGTTCGAGCTATTTGTTATGGATCGATGGAGTGGGAACATATCTGGTTTATTTACGAGAAACGTTACGAATTGGTGGCCCGGGGGATCCGGGGACTGTGACAGGCTTTGATTCAACCTGGGCTGATTTATCATTACTGGCCAACTTGTCACGACATCATGCTTCCATTACCCGATCTGGTGAAAGCTATTATCTGGAAGCGAAAGCCCCCGTATATTGTAATCGACGTCCTGTCAATGATCGCGTCTTGCTGACGGATCAAGCAGAACTTAGACTGAATGAAGAAACTGTGATCACATTCAGGCAGCCAACGGTACTGAGTGCTTCCGCTTGTCTCGAGTTGACAAGTCAGCATCAACCGCAACAGCGACTGGATGGAATTGTATTGATGGCTGATACATGTTTACTAGGTTCTTCCCCAGAGAATCACGTGTTCTGCGGTAGTTGGGCTGGTTCAGTGATTTTGTATCGACAGGGAGACCAAATCTTGTGTCGCTCTAAAATGAAAATCCATACAAACCAAGTGTCTGCATCAGAGGGAGCCGTCTTAACCCCAGGCTCCCTTGTGAGTGGTCCGGATCTTCGCTTTCGCTGGGAGGTTGTTGCTTAAATAAGTTGGGGTTTTACTCGCGCTAGTCAGAAATGAATTATTATGGAAGTTGGAATCATGTTCACGCTTGTTGCATTGGTATTTTGGTTGATCTGTTTTGCGATCTCCTGTTTGGCATTTGTA
>JAJDEK010000224.1 GCA_029259875.1 Planctomycetaceae bacterium | reverse complement strand
TTGCCATCGTCACGATAATCATTTTCCAATTCATGCATCATGGAAGTCGTGATCAATTCACGTGCGTGTGTCCAAGTATCAAGCACCTGATTATAGCGTTCTTCTGCTGTAATCAGACCACGCTCATAGAGCTTAGTCTTTTGAAGGACGGTTTTCTCTGAGTCTGAAATCACTTTCCCTTTGTTAGGTGCCGTCTTCAAATCGCTCGTTGCGAAAGAGAGACCACTCTGCGTTGATTCCCGGAAACCTGTTTCCTTCATTTTGTCGAGCAGGTTAATCGTTTCGCGACGACCCAATTCAAGGTAACAGTCGGAAATCACGTTCGAAAGATCACGGCCTTTCATTGTCAGGTTATAGAAGGCCATTTTTCTAGGTAGAATATCATTGAAAATGACACGTCCTACGGTCGTTTCAATCAAGCCTCCCATCTTATAAGTATCGGCGCCATCTCCTTTAATCCGCCGGTCAGAGAGCATACGCACTTTGATAATCGCATGACGATCAAGCTTACCTTGCTGGAACCCTGCATGCACCTCACCCACGTCAGAGAAGATCATGCCTTCTCCACGCCGTTCTGTTTTCTTAAGTGTGAGGTAATAGCAACCCATCACGATATCCTGTGAAGGACGAATGATCGGTGCTCCGTCTGAAGGGCTAAAGATATTATTCGTCGCCAGCATCAATGTGGTTGCTTCTACCTGAGCTTCGATAGAAAGCGGCAGGTGTACCGCCATCTGGTCGCCGTCAAAGTCGGCATTGAACCCGGTACAAACAAGGGGATGAATTCGAATCGCGTTCCCTTCAACAAGGATCGGTTCAAATGCCTGAATTCCCATACGGTGCAAAGTAGGAGCCCGGTTCAGAAGCACTGGATGGTTTTGAATGACTTCGTCAAGAATATCCCACACATCTTCATCTTTACGTTCCAGCATTCTTTTGGCGGACTTGATGGTATCAGCGTGGCCGCTATCTTTCAGACGACGAATGATAAATGGTTGGAAGAGCTCTAATGCGATTTTCTTGGGCAGTCCACATTGGTGAAGCTTCAACTCCGGACCAACCACAATCACACTTCGTGCCGAATAGTCAACACGTTTTCCGAGTAGGTTTTCACGGAAGCGCCCTTGCTTTCCTTTAATCATGTCTGTCAAGGATTTTAGTGGTCGGTTAGACGAACCAAGCACGGGGCGTTTACAACGATTATTGTCAAATAATGCGTCTACGGATTGTTGCAGCATTCGTTTTTCATTACGAACGATGACTTCCGGTGCATTTAAGTCAACCAGTTTTTTTAACCGGTTGTTACGATTGATAATTCTTCGATAAAGATCGTTTAAGTCACTGGTAGCGAAGTTGCCGGAATCCAGAAGAACCAGCGGACGCAGGTCTGGTGGAATTACGGGAATCACTTCCAAGACCATCCATTCAGGACGATTGTCACTATCTCTTAAAGACTCAACAATTTTTAAACGCTTGATGAAGTCTTTGCGTTTCTGCTGACTTGCCGTTTCAAACAAATCTTTGCGAAGCTGCTCTGAAAGCTCAACGAGGTTCAGGCCCATCAGAAGCTTTTTAACGGCTTCTGCTCCCATGTCGATTTCAAACGCACCGGGACCATACTTGGCCTGATTCTGACGCGCTTCTTCTTCTGTCATTGTCTGGCACAATTCCAGAGGTGTGTCTCCGGGATCGGTGACAACATAGTCCTGAAAATAGACAACCTTTTCTAAAGCGGTCGTCTTCATGTTCAATAACGCACCCAGTCGACTGGGCATTGATTTGAAGAACCAGATATGAACGATGGGCGCGGCTAATTCGATATGGCCCATACGTTTTCGACGAACGCGACTGTGAGTCACTTTGACGCCACAGCGATCACAAATCATACCTTTGTATTTCATGCCACGGTATTTACCGCACGCACATTCCCAGTCCTTTTCAGGCCCGAAAATTCGCTCACAGAATAAACCGTCGCGTTCTGGTCGGTATGTTCGATAATTGATCGTTTCTGGCTTTTTGACTTCGCCAAATGACCAGCTCCGAATATCGTGTGGACTAGCCAAACCAATTTTTACTGAACCGTAATCGTTAATTCGCTCGTAAGCGGTCTGTGCAACACTCACTGTGCACGCTCCTTATTTTCTGAACTAATTATGATCAGACATTGATCCTGAAAACGAACTCTTTACCTTTGATACACCACTCCATTTGTCAGCAAGGCATCAAGCGGGATTCTTTTCCAGTTGTAGATTCAAACCAAGTCCACGAATTTCATTGTTTAATACGTCAAAGCTTGCTGGCGTACCGGCCTCTAATGTGTTCTCACCATTTACCATGGATTCATAAATCTTTGTGCGGCCTTCTACATCATCACTCTTCACTGTCAGCAATTCTTGCAGAATATAAGCAGCACCATAGGCTTCCAATGCCCACACTTCCATTTCTCCAAATCGCTGACCACCAAATCGAGCTTTTCCACCCAAAGGTTGTTGTGTAATCAACGAGTAAGGACCTGTCGAACGAGCGTGAACTTTATCATCCACCAAGTGGTGCAATTTCAACATATAAATTTGCCCCACTGTTGTTTTCTGTTCGTATGCTTCACCGGTACGACCATCATAGAGTTGTGCCTTACCGTCGACAGGCAGCCCTGCAGATTCCAGGTGCTCATGAATTTTCGATTCCAGTGCTCCATCAAACACAGGACAAACAGCACGGAACCCGAGCTTTTCTGCAGCCCAGCCTAAGTGGGTTTCAAGAATCTGCCCCACATTCATACGACTCGGAACCCCTAGAGGATTCAGCATGATGTCGATGGGAGTTCCATCTTCCGTAAATGGCATGTCTTCAATGGGCAATACTTTTGAAATCACACCCTTGTTACCATGGCGCCCAGCCATTTTGTCACCGACAGAAATTTGCCGTTTTGAAGCGACATAGACCTTCACCATTTGCAGCACACCATTCGGCAATTCCTCGCCGCGTTTCATGCTGTTCACTCTTTGGTCACAGGTATCAATGACATCTTCGAGATTGGACCATAGCTCTTCAATAACAGCACGGCAGTCTGCTTTTTTCTGAGGGCTGCGAATATCAAGGTTATCAAGATGTGACAAGAAGTCATGAGCATACTGAGATACAAACTTGTCTTCTGTAATCTCTCGAATTTTACGGCCATCATCGTCAACCATGGGTTGTCCCAAGGCGGATTCAAAAGCTTTCAAAAATTCGCGAAATGCTTCAGCAATTTCCTGGTCGCCTTGTTCTTCGACCTGCTTTAGTTCTTCGTCATAATTTTTGCGTTCAAAATCTGAAAGG
>JAJDEK010000223.1 GCA_029259875.1 Planctomycetaceae bacterium | reverse complement strand
ATGTCCCATCATACTTTTGATGCTGGAGACAGGAACTTGATAAGCCGTTTCGCCTAATGCTCCCTTGATGGCTTTTGTTTCTACTTTATCGTTGACCGCAGTACTTGTTCCGTGAGCGTTGATATAGTGAATATCTTCCGGGTTGGCATTCGCATGTTTCATAGCCATTTGGATGCACTTGATCGCCCCGCGTCCATCAGGATGAATATCGGTGACACGATAAGCGTCTGCACTGGAACCGTAGCCAACGAGTTCTCCATAAATCTTGGCACCTCGTTTTTGCGCTCGTTCCAGATCTTCCAGAATCATCATGCCCGCTCCTTCACCGAGCACGAAACCATCACGGTTACGGTCGAAGGGACGCGATGCCTTGGCTGGATCTTCGTTATGTGTGGAAAGTGCTGTCAGCAAACTGAAGCCGGTCACACCAAACGGATGAATCATGCTGTGTGCACCGCCCGAAAGCATAATGTCCACGTCGCCACGACGAATCAGTTCAGATGCTTCACCAATTGCCTGACTAGAGGCGGCACAGGCGGTCAAACAATTCAGGTTGGGTCCTTGTGCATTGAATAGACTGGCTAAGTGCCCGGCGGGCATGTTTGGTTCTTGTTCAAGTTCAAAGAGCGGATTAAGCTGCTCCAGTCCCACTTTGGTAAACTTTTCTAAGTCGACCTCCCCATCATTTTGAGCCTGTGCGATGATCTTCATAAACTGATAGAAGTCTTGTTGCCCTTCGCCTGCGCCCAGGTAGACACCGAAAGTGGCAGGGTCAAAATCGTCATCCAGAATTCCAGAATCTTTGACAGCCTGCGTTGCTGCGCCGATGGCGTAGCGAATGTTGCGCCCAGAATGTTCAAAGCGATCCGGATTGTCTACATAGTCTTCCAGATGGAAGTCTTGTACTTCTGCTGCGAAGCGAGTCGGAAAATTGGAGGCATCAAAGTGAGTGATCTCAGAAACCCCACACTTGGACTCCTGGAGCGCTTTCCAGGTATCTTCCACAGTTTTTCCCAAGGGAGTAATAGCGCCAATTCCTGTAATGACAACACGGCGGTTCATAGCTTCGAGTTCTTGTTTTTAAATTGAATTTTGTAACAGCAGACGAATCACAGTGTTATTTAGCTCAGTCAGATGTGATTTGCTGCCAGAAAGTATACTCGGTTTTCATATGGTGGAATTATGATTGTAGCCGATTTCGAATCAAGGCCTCCAGACCAAGGCACTAAAAATAGGCTGCACCTGCTTATTCTTCCCCAGTTCCGGCTTTCCCGACATCTAGAATTCCTAAGAGATTCATGGAAAAGACAAAGTTTTTCTGGTTGATCGCTCCGAACTCCGAATCGCTCTGATCGAGGTGAACAAAGATGATGCTGCCTTCTGCGACTAGCCGATCACCGGCCATAGCAGTGACATCTACAGCCCCTCCCTCTTCACCGGCATTCGTGATTTTTGCCGTATAAATCAGTTGATCACCCGGACAAGCCCAGCTATGAAAAGTCATTTTGGGAACTTTGGCCAGAATCACAACATGCTCAAAATCATTGATCTCGCCTAGTAGAATGCCTCCGGTTTGAGCCATGCCTTCGATCATCAGGGAGCCGGGCATTACAGGAAATCCGGGAAAGTGATCATGTAAATGCTCTTCAGCCAGCGTAATATTTTTTACACTTTTTGCGTAAGAACCACTTTCAAATTCGATAAAGCGATCTATCCAGAACCATCGCATTTTGATGAGCCTTTAAGTTGGTAATTCCAGGCACTTGCCAAGTGAACTGATCAATCTGTGACTTCTGTTTGCAGTAATCAAGAATTAACAGATGCGCACAGCCCACAAGTGCGAGCTGTGTCTGCATCAGTTATTTGCGTTCACCAGACCCTTGACTGCCTATTAGGAAAGACGGGCTTCAAGGAAGTTGACCAGCATATCGACCGTAAACAGATCCTGCATTTTTTCTACTTTGGGATCTGCGGTAAACGATTCAACGTCTGCATGAGGCATTTTTACGCGGAGTTCCGCAATACCTGCTTCAGTGAAAACACCATCTTTGACAAAACCAGAATCCGAGGATGCAATGTTCTCAGGGAAGAGTTCACCGCGTGGAATTTTGATATCGAAGGCCTTTTCCAGCCGAAATGCGATATCTAGAAAGTCAATGGATTCTGCTCCCAGATCTCCCATGAGAGTCGCTTCAGGCACGACTTCGTCGTCATCCAGTCCAAGTGCATCCACAAGTGTTTCACGAACTGAATCGAAGATTTCATCTCTAGTTGGCATCTCTAATTACTCCTTGATTCGACCTGATGTTGGCCGATTAGTCCCGCCGACCCAGCCTGATTTAAAAAACTATTCGGCAGGAAGAATAGTTTCGACGTTTTTCGATATCGATGAACCAAATTGACCCAATTCACAGTTTATCGATAACACAATATGTTTCTTTCCAAAACAACAACGAGCTGCTTTGGATTAACGCAAATTAAATTCCACCT
Organism: Planctomycetaceae bacterium; assembly: GCA_029259875.1. Lineage (GTDB taxonomy): Bacteria > Planctomycetota > Planctomycetia > Planctomycetales > Planctomycetaceae > Gimesia. The sequence goes on along the minus strand of JAJDEK010000223.1, from coordinate 4,197 downwards.
AAGGTTAATCCACCGTCGACAGACAATGTTTGACCAGTCACATAGGATGCTTGTTCGCTAGCAAAAAATAGAACCGCATTCGCAATATCCTCTGGAAGCCCCAAACGTCGGGCAGGAATATGCTTCTTGATTTGGTCACCGGCGGCATTCCGCACGTCTATTGTCATATCTGTTTCAATAAAACCGGGAGCAACTGCATTTACTGTAATTCCCCGTTTTGCTAATTCAGTCGCCAAACAGCGGGTAAAACCAATGATTCCCCCTTTACTTGCAGCATAGTTGGATTGTCCAGCGTTACCGAACTGAGCAGCCACACTCGACATATTAATAATCCGTCCGTATCGTTTTGACATCATCGGGCGAGTAATCGCCTGACAGAAGTTGAACACACTGGTGAGATTAGTATCGATGACTGCTTGCCAGTCTTCTGCTGACATCGTTGCCAAAAGCGCATCCCGAATGATGCCGGCATTGTTGACCAGAATATCGATCTTTTCCCATTTTTCGATCACCTGTTCAACGATGGCATCTGCCTCTGATTTATTTGCAACGTCTCCCTGAATGGCGAATGCTTCACAATCTTCATCGGCAAGCTCTTTAACAATTTGTTCTGCCGCTTCCGCACTGGAACGGTACACAAAGGCAACTTTTGCACCCTCACGGGCCAGGGTTTGCACAACGGCTTTTCCAATACCGCGGCTTCCACCGGTTACCAACGCTACTCTTCCTTCCAGTTTCATTCTTTTACCAATCTAGTTATTTAAATGTTTCGTGATTACTTTGACAGAAACTGATTTTGCAGGCAAACCCAATTTCAGGATGCTGTTTGCTTGTTTGGATTCCAAAGTTGTCCAAACTGTGACTGTAAATCTTTGATCCTGTCTGCATCTTTCTCTGCCATCGAGGGATTTTTGTCTCGTAAGTTAAATTGTTCCAACACGATTCGTCCACTCACGGCGGTTTCACCTTCCACTTCGCTAGAAGCTTTTAGTGTGCACAAATCACCATCCCATTTTTGAATGCTTAAAGAGACTCGGAGTTGTTTGCCAGGAGTCACAAAATTATTGAAGCGGATGGCTTTGGTTTGTTTCAGCAAGATCGTGCTATATTGGAAATCATTTGTGTAACGCATCAACCAAGCACCCGCTTGTACAATTGACTCCACCATTAAAACACCCGGCATGACGGCAAATCCGGGGAAATGGTCTTGTAAGTATTCTTCTGCCAGAGAAAGGTTTTTGACAGCCGTTATCGACTTACCTTTTTCTAATTCCAAAATTTGATCGACGAGCGAAAATCGCATGTCTGTATTATCTCGCTACCTGCCAGGGAAGGGTGGTGTAATCAGGAAAACCGGGAACATAGAAGCTTATATTTAGATAAGACTCACTAGGAATACTGCTGTTGTCAAACCGGTTTAAATATAGAAACCCCTAATTAGATGATCGAATCGACTAACTTCATTCGATTCTTAAGAGTCATTGGAAACGTGGCAGTATAATTCCCTGATACCGGTTTCTCAAGCTAGTGACTCTCCAGACAATCTTGAAATCCTATGAATTTTGTACGTTTTGTGAATCAAACTCGTAAGTAGTTTTTCATTATTGACTTACGAGTATTTACCTTTGTTCTTTAACCTTGAATTTCCCCGTCATGATTCCTGATTCTTGCCAAAAATAGAGGTGTTAATAGGTCTTTTCATGATTTTATACCCTCCTTTTTTTAATAGATCTTAAGTTTTTGGACCATAATCTTTGTTCGTGAACTAAGTTTTGGTAGGCGATTTTACAAGTAATTCTCCACAGGTAACTATTCATTAGAATAGACGGCTGTTTTTGATAAGCAGGAATAAACGAATGAGTCATTTATTAGAAGCCGAACCAAATACCATTTCCTCTACAGATTCTACACAAGACACTTCTTCCCCTTCGAAGCTGGCGCAACCAATCTCATTTCGTCAGTGTCTGGGTGATTCAGACCGCTTACTAAAGGTTCACAAAAGTAATTTTGAGTGCTCTTGGAATCGAGTGCTTACTAAAGCAAAAACGCGTTCGCCAAAGATGGCAACGTCTTCCGTCAAAGCAAAACCACAGGAATCAAAATCCGCAGAACGCCGTGAGTTTCCTCGTCATTCCAGCGAAGCAATCGTCCTCGCTTTCAGTAAAGATGAACGAAATTTTTCTGAGGACAGTAATTATCCCGAGTGTAAAGGGTACGCCATCAATGTCAGTCAGAATGGGATTTCATTTGCCTCGCGATCTCAGTTTCAACTGCGAGATGAACTACAACTACATGTGAAAGATCACCTCGTGAATTTTGCCCTTGATTTAACAGCTTCGGTTGTTCGAGCTGAACCAATTGACGATCAGTTCTGGCGAATTGACTGCAAACTGATTACCCCACTGACCGATCAGCAACTCGTGATCTTAAAAGAACACGCTCCCTCCTGCTATGCGGGATAATTCTTGCTACTTCCCTTGTGGAAGAACACCCAATGACTTTCCTCCATCAATGCGAAGTGCAGAGCCAGAAACCATCAATGCATCTTTGCTGGCTAAATAACAGATCGCAGAGGCGACTTCCTCGGGTCTTATCATGCGTTTGTTGGCGGCAGCAATAGGACTGGCGCCAATCATCGATTGAGTCAAAACATCTGGGTCAGCTGCATTGTCAAGATCATCATTCATCATGCCAGTTTCACTAACAGGTCCCGGGCAAACACAATTAATGCGGATATTATCTTTTCCGTGGCAGAGTCCCAGGCTTTCGGTGAGCGCTACAACGGCATGTTTGCTGATCGAATAAACGGGATCATGTGCACGAGGTAGCAAGCCGGCATTGCTGGCTGTATTAACAATGCTCCCTCCTCCGGTTGTCAGCATATATTTAATCGCATGTTTACATCCGAGAAACGTACCTTTGAGATTCGTGTCGATACAAGCGTCCCATTCTGCTTCGGTGACCTGATGAATCTGTTTTACTAATCCAATGCCTGCATTATTGACCAGAATATTGATTCTGCCATATTGATCGACGACTTGTTCAATCAAAGCTTGTACTTGAGATTCCTGACGGACATCGCACATCACTTCTACTATCCCAAGTCTGCTGAATGTTTCCTTGTTTTCTTCGAGATGTTTCATATCACCCACAAAGACATGCGCGCCAGCTTCGGCCAACATAATCGCGGTTGCACGTCCAATACCATTACATCCCCCAGTCACAATGGCAGTTTGTCCATCAAAATGATATTGATTCGTCATGATTCCAGATTCTGACTAAAGTAAGGCAAAAATTAGTGGTCAATTGTATTAAATCGCGAAAGAAGCTCTTTTGGGAGTCACTTTGCAGAGTGATTTTTTGATTGAACGTAAGCAGTAAATTTACACTAACTCATTTATATAAAAGACTTTATGGACAATTTAACCCGTATACATCATCTATGGCTTGCATTAGAAATGATTGATATTCGCATTGGATCTAGTGTAAAATCTAGTAATCTATGCAATGAGTGAATTCGTATAAAATATTGATATTATTTGAGAGTCGCTTCGAATGTTTTTGGCTTCGAGGAAGTTAATACATTAGCGAGGCGATCTTCTTTTAGCAATTTGCCTGCTAAGACTTGTCGATATAATGCATTACAGGACATTTCATCTGTTACTTTTCAATACAGACAGTGGAGAACAAGAAAATGCTTCGTTTTTCTAAACAACTATGTGTTGTTTTTATGTTGGCGGTTTACGCCAGTTCATTTGCGCCCATCGCGAATGCTGCCCCCCCAGAAAGCAGGAGCAAAGCATTTTCTACTGGCGCATTTGATCCATTCATCGACTATATCAATGGGCAGATTCGACAAGGCTGGGAAGACAATGAAGTCGAACCCTCTCCCGTTGCTTCCGATGAAGAATGGTTGCGTCGTGTGCACTTGGATCTCATTGGTCAAATCCCTTCCGCAGAAACGGTAGAAAAATTTGTCAAGGATCGAGATACTGCAAAGCGATCCAAGATCATTGATCAACTTCTGGACGACCCTGCTTATGTGCAGAACCTTACTAATGTGTGGACAAACTTGCTCATTGGTCGACGTACTCCTCGACGAGTAAGCCGCAACGGAATGCAAAAATTTTTGCGTGAAGCATTCGCCAAAAATCGTCCCTGGGACGAAGTTGTTCAGGATCTCGTGACTGCGGAAGG
>JAJDEK010000222.1 GCA_029259875.1 Planctomycetaceae bacterium | reverse complement strand
TGCATCAATGCAGGAAGCACTGAATCTTGTACGTGAGAAGATGGGCAGTGATGCCGTCATTTTACAAACCAAGCAGATTCCTGGGCGTAAAAGTCTACTGCCTTGGTCGAAGTCCAAGGAAGAGTATGAAATTACGGCTGGATTGGGCATCAATGTGCGGACTCCTTCTGCAGTTCAGAAAACGACTCATTCTGCTGGAATACGACATCGGGCTTCTAATTTGAAACCACCGCAAAATTACTCTGAAGCTGCTGAGCAACCAACGACCTCTTATCAGAAAGCACCTTCTGTTCGCCGGTCCGTAGAGCCAGAAAATCAGCCTGAGCGTACTACTTCCTCACGACGTAGTCGATTCGATCAGCGGTCTCATGAAAATACTCCGCCACAAAACAAGTTCGAACAGAGAAGGTCAGAAAACAAACCCTATGATCCTACAGAACAATTTGAAGAAAAGCTGAATGCCATTCAAGAGATGTTGGAATCATTAGATCGTCGTACCCGTTCTCAGCGATCCACAGATGTGCCTGCTGAGTTATTCCAGATCTATACGGACTTGATTGATGCAGAAGTGAATGAAAGCGTTGCTCACCAATTGATTTCGAAGCTCAAAGAGAATTTGACTCCTGAACAATTAAAAGACATCTCCGCCTGTAAGGCACTATTGGCAGCCATGATTGAATCACAGTTAGCAAGTGCACCACCGATTCGACCTGTTTCCGGTCAACGGAAAGTCGTGGCATTAGTGGGGCCAACGGGAGTCGGAAAGACGACGACCATTGCGAAACTCGCGGCCAATTTCCGTTTGCGTGACAATATCAAGATGGGGCTAGTCACTGTAGATACTTATCGGATTGCTGCCGTCGAGCAGTTACGGACTTATGCAGAAATCATCGACCTTCCCATGAAAGTCGTTAGCAATCCTCAAGAGATGCAACAAGCTTTAGACGAAATGGTCGGGTTGGATCTGGTTCTCGTAGATACAGCGGGGAGAAGTCCCAGTGATGATCTCAAAATTCAAGAACTCGAACAATTATTTCGCGAAGTTCCCATCGATGAAGTTTCACTTGTGATGAGTATGACATCTAGTGCGAAAAGCTTGGAAGCTATCGCCAAACGATTTCAAGTTGCAAATCCCACATCGATGATTCTGACCAAACTGGATGAAGCTCCTGTGATGGGGAGTCTCCTCACATTAAGCCAGAATACGAAACTTCCTATCCGATATTTGACTACAGGCCAGGATGTGCCTGATGATATTGAGCCGGCCAATGCCGCCCGGATGGCGCGATTAGTTTTGGGAGAAGATCAATTGTCATGAGTCAGAGTTCATTCGAATTCGGTTCTAAAATTTTTACAACGATTCATTTTAATATTTATACAACACGATTTTAAGATAGAAGGTTAGTCAGATGGCTCCAGCCGTCAACGAATTCAAATTGAATCATGCGGAAAAAAAATCCGCTGTCCGATCAACTGCGGGTCAAATACAGGCTCTCGCATCGCGAGGTGATCAGGCGAAGGTTCTGCGCGGTTTGATGGAAAAAAAACAGCCGGGTATCATTGAGAAAGTGAAGACCAGTAACTGTCATACGATTGCGATTTGCAGTGGAAAAGGAGGGGTTGGCAAATCAATCACTTCTTTGAATCTGGCATTAGCACTGGCACAGTCCGGAGCTTCAGTTTGTCTGATGGATGTGAATCTGGCACTAGGTAATATCGATTTATTATGTCGTTTAAACGGTTATTGGAATCTGTCTCATGTTGTGAGCGGTGCTCGTTCTCTCAAAGAAATTCAATTGCAAGGCCCGTTAGGTATTAATGTAGTAACGGGTGCCAGTGGACTTACGGATCTGGCCGATTGTTCGGAAGCAGTTCGAAAAGACGTGCTGGGACAGATGCAGGAACTTGAGGCGACACACGATTATTTGATTCTGGACAATGGAACTGGCATTCATCGGAGTATCAGACAGTTTGTGATTTCTGCCGATGATGTGTTGATTGTGACGACTCCTGAACCAACGGCTATAGCAGACGCTTACGCCACGATTAAATCCTTATCTTCAATTGAGTCACTCGAAATACAAACTCTCATCAATCAATGTACTTCTGCTGAACAGGCCGAAAACGTATTTCTGCAACTAAAGAAAACGACAGAATTATTTTTACACGCAGGCTTGAGTCAGGCAGGTCAGATTCCCCATGATATGAATGTGGTCCAGTCAGTCTATGATCGGGAACCGTTTGTATTAAGTAATCCGAATTGCCCCGCCTCAGAGGCGATCTTTCGGCTGGCCCACCATTTGATACATCAGAATAAAACAAAAGAACCTAAAAACAAACAAGAATCTTACTTTCCGCGACTTTGGAAGCGCTTGCTTCGTGAAGCCGTATAACTCTCGGGTAACAAGGACAGAAACAATAGGAAACAGTCTCTCTCATCTCTCATGTTTTCTTTTCTTTCCCATTCCTGAGTCACATCACTTACTAATTCCTTAACAATCTATTTTTCGACCTGCCTTTAGACATTTTGTCTGAAGAGAGGTAATTCAACTACAGGTAAATGCTGTACTTATGGCTTTACTATACGGTTCGCTTTACGCAGAGAGAAAAATTGATTGTTAGTTTTTAACGGTTAATTAAATTGTAGGAGAAAGGTTAAATATTCTAAAGCAGGGAGCCGATATTAAAAGATAGAGAAGCGAAGTTCTCTTCAGAGTGAAGTGAACTTCAATTTGAAAACTTTTTCAAACACTATCTGGGAATATTCTGTGGCCCTGCATTATGCATTTCGATTATCGCTAATCGCTTTTGCGACTGAATCAGTCAGAGGGATTATCTCTCATGCTGATTTTATTAGTGCGACTCAATCCGCATTTGTGGCTGCAGCCATATTTTTTGGTCTTGGTCTGATGTTGGGAGAAGTAGCAACTCGTTTGGTTGAAGAATCATCACGAGCGAGTTTTGAAAAATGGAAAAATAACCTCGATTAAATATCAAAAGTTTTAGCAATCATGCTTTTCATTTTATTAGTTTGAAAAGACTGTAAGTTGATCACGGAGGAGTAAATGGCCATCAAAGCCAGTGAAGAAATCGCAGAAGTCTGGAAGGTATTCAAGCAAGATCAATCCGACCAGGGATTGCGAAATAGACTAATCGAGCAATATGTTCCCTTAGTTCGTTATAATGCAGAACGAGTATGGGCCAAGCTACCTGAAGGGGTAGATTTGAACGACTTAATTTCAGCTGGTGTGTTTGGGCTGATGGATGCAATTAACGCATTCGATCTGGAGCGGGGAGTCAAATTTGAGACTTACTGCGTGCCCCGTATTCGTGGTGCGATGTTGGACGAATTGCGTACGATGGACTGGGTTCCACGTTTAGTACGGAGTAAGGCCAGCAAGCTGGAAGCAGCCCGAAAATCGGCTGAAGCTGAACATGGTCGCCCACCGGCTGATGAAGAAATTGCTGGAAAAATGCAATTGTCGCGTAAAGAGTTTGACAAACTCAAAAATGAAGCGAATGCCGTCGGTCTGGTTAGCTTGAATAAAAAATGGTATGAAACCGACAGCTA
>JAJDEK010000221.1 GCA_029259875.1 Planctomycetaceae bacterium | reverse complement strand
CAGTACCGATGATTATGGTTATTCAGATCGTTGGCACTATAATTCAGAAGGTTATCTGGATTTAGGCAAGAAATTTGCCCAGGCCCTATGGAATCTCCCTCAGGAATAATACTATCCTGTTTTGAGAGATTTGCATTTTACTTTCAGCTTTTCGATAGAAATTGTGATTTAGGTATCAATATGAAACCGGAACTTCTTTCCCCCGCTGGCACTCGCAAGGCAATGCAATATGCATACGCATTTGGTGCCGATGCCGTTTATGCCGGGCAGCCTCGTTACAGTTTGCGTGTTCGGGAAAACGAATTCAACAAGCTGGAAGTGATGGCAGAAGCCGTAGAAGAAGCGCATAAGCTGGGTAAGAAATTTTATATTGCCAGTAACATTGCCCCCCACAATCTGAAGGTGCGTAGTTACCTCAAAAACATGGAACCGGTCATCGATATGAAACCGGATGCCCTGATTATGTCTGATCCAGGGTTAATCATGATGGTGAGAGAACGTTGGCCTGATGTTCCCATTCATCTGTCAGTCCAGGCGAATGCAGTCAACTATGCCACCGTCAAGTTTTGGCAGAACTTCGGTTTGAGCCGTATCATCCTTTCTCGAGAGTTGTCGATCAAAGAAGTCGCTGAAATCCAGGAAGAATGCCCTGATATGGAACTCGAAGTTTTTGTGCATGGTGCGCTGTGTATCGCGTATTCAGGGCGCTGTCTGCTTTCTGGCTACATGAATCATCGCGACTCGAATCAGGGGAACTGCACCAACGCCTGTCGCTGGGACTATAAAGTGAATGAAGCGGTCCAGACCTTGGAAGGCGATATTGTGTTAAAAAATCCTCCCCCTCCAAAAAGTCAGCAGCAGCTTCCCATAGTTGATCAGGTCGTTTTGTTAGAGGAACCGCAGCGACCAGGCGAGTACATGCCAGCTTATGAAGACGAGCATGGCACTTATATCATGAACTCCAAAGACTTACGTGCGGTACAGCATGTGAAGACCTTCAGCGATATGGGAATCAGTTCACTGAAAATTGAAGGACGTACTAAATCGTTCTTTTATGCAGCCAGAACCGCACAGGTTTATCGCAAAGCCATCGACGATGCAGCAGCTGGTGTTGAGTTTAATGATAATTTGTTGGAAATGCTCGACAGTCTTTCAAATCGTGGCTACACCGAAGGCTTCTTCCAAAGGCATGCTTCTGAAAGTATGCAAAATTATGAACATGGTCGTTCGGTCGCAAATAAACAACAGTTTGTTGGCGACATTATTGACCGTGAGGAAGACGGTCTGATTGTTGATGTCAAAAATAAATTTGGACTCGACGATGAATTGGAGTTGATGACTCCCACTGGAAATACTGTCTTTAAGTTGAAAACGTTGTTAAACAAAAAATCCGAGTTTGTTGGTGTCGCACCGGGTAGCGGTCATATCGTAAAGATCCCCTTTGCTGACAATCAACTTGAAGATAGTGCGGGGCAATTTAGCGAACACGATCAACAGTTTGCACTATTAATGAAATCAGTGCAGGCACCCGCCACAACAAGTCTAGTGTGATTAAGTTACTTTTTCGCAACTGTCAATTCATTTTTGACTTTACGAACACCTGGTTCCAACATCGCCAAAAATTCTACCAGCTTCTTTGCACTTGCTGATTCTACCTGACCACGAAGCGTGACACTACGATCGGCGTTCAACTGAAACTGCACATTTTGCAGACGTTCATTTCGTTCTTTGATTCGATCAAAGGACTGGCCCATCGACGTTTTGACATTACTCAACGGAAGAGGGGCTGCCGTAAATGCGACTTTCATCTGAGGACGAAATGCAGGCACTTTTAAGGCATTCTGACCTGTATTAAACTGGTTCCGTCCATTTTGAAAGCCGCCCGTGTTTGACCTATTAAAGTTACGAGTCTGACCTGCATTATTGGCCGCATTTTGTGCATTCTCGCGTCCAATAAATGAGTTTTGTGCTGCATCGGATCGACCAATGAACCCATTTTGAGGAGTCACTGTTTGTGCGTTCCCAAAAGAAGAAAGCCCAAATTGAGAATCACCAAATGCACTATTCCCTGAGCCTGAATTGCCAAAACTCGTTCCTGTATTTCCAGAAGCATTATTAGATAAAGTTTGCACCTGAGCCTGACATCGCTCAGAGAAACTGAGAATCGAGCAGACACAAAACACTATGCTCATTGTGTTTATCAAAACAGAGCGTGCCATGATTTTCCCCAAAACGGTCGCTAAAACAATTACTTACCACACGTAATTATAACATCGTCATTTTAGTGTGAAAGTAAATAATCTGTTTTCTGAGTAGTCAGCAATGCTATTCTGTAGAACCGCTCAATCGAAACTGTCGGTAGGGGGCTGATTTTGTCGGGATCGAGTCAGTGTCAGAGTATCTCAATCGTTCAGTTGGTTGTGGTCTTTGATCATTCAGTAAACGCGCCATCTGATCTTCCAATTGGCGAATTCGTTCATCGCGTTCATCAACAACCGGCTCAAAGGTTTCTGCCTTTATTTGTTGGATTATGTTCTGCTTCTCTTCAGCATGTTTCAATTGTGCTTGTTTGTGCTCCAAGGACAGTTCCAATTGTTTGCCTGTTTCCCGCCTCGCCAAAGTATCCACTTCCACTTCGCCTTTTGCTTTCATGCCAAGCTGACTTTGAGTTAATGCTTGCCGCTTGGCTTCAGGAGTTGTGCCTTCCAGTTTTACTGAAACCATACGGGAATAGATATCGGAAGTCCCTGGTTGAGTCAATTGCACGCGCAAGGCACATTCTGCCTGATCCCGTCCTTTACGCACATAAGGTATGAAAACTTGATATCCAGGACCTAAAGTGGATTCAACCGCATGTACTTGCCAGGCTCCTTCTTCAAATTTGTATTGGTGAATAGGCTTTGTTTGGTCTTTTATATCTCCTTGATCATCGAATAGATGAATCATTACGTCGCCCTTAACGTAAACAGGTGAGGGGTTATTGTGTTGAAAGAACAATAACTGCCCTGCAAACCCCCGGGTTGGCATTCCGTCAACCCCTTTTCCTTCAGAGGGTTCCCAGAGAGCGACAATTTCATAGACCGGTTTTTTGGGAGTCGCAAATTTATGTTTCGTTTTCCAATCCCAGTTTGTCAGATCGATACTTGCACATCCTGTCAGGAGCACTGAAAGCAATACTATCATCAAATATCGAAAAGGCACGATTAAATTGATCATAAATTAATCTCGCCCCCAATAAGGAAAGCGCCTTTGTATTGTTGGCTTCTTTTTAGATTGTTTTGTTGAAGTCCCGACTTCATAACCAATTTGCTGAATTTGTGCACGGTCTTCATTTCCGATCATTTGAGATGGATTCGAATTGGTTTGTGGCATCTCAACTGGCGGTATCGGTTCTAATAACCCGTCGCCATCGGGGATGAATTCTGGTTCTCCTGGAGGGACGGCAAAAATGGGGCCATGCATACTCTCTGCTTTTTCATCCATCAAGTGAATTCGTTCTGCTTCGACTTGCTTAATAAATTCAGAATCGGCATCGTTTCGAATGATACGCGGAGTCAGGAACACCAGCAGTTCCCTACGTCTGGTTGAACTAAAGTCGTAGCGAAAGGGAATTCCCAAAAATGGAATATCACCCAGCCAAGGTACTTTACGTTCGATAGTGGTGTCAGATTCGGTAATCATCCCCCCCAGAACAACGGTTTGACCATTGGGAACACTGACTGTTGTTTGAACTTGTGTTATGTTCTTGATCGGAGATTCAACTACGTTTCCTGTGGTTGCATCAGTAAAGATAGGAACGCTTTGGCCATTGAAGTCACTTTTCTCAGCCAATGTCTCCATGACAATATTACCATCAGGACTAATGCGAGGCGTCACTGTCAGAATGATCCCAGCTTCATCCTGTTCGATCACAGGATTCGCTGAGCCTACACTGGAGACCGTTACCCCATTCACAACGGGAACAATTTGCCCCACCTGAATCTGAGCAGTCACATTATCCACAGTGCGGATTTGAGGACGACTCAATACGTGCACGTTCCGTTTGGCAGCTAACGCGCGAATTAAGACACTAACTGATTCGGAACTGGCGGATAGCACCAATCCGCCAAAACCAAGATCACTATTACCACGCTGCAACGAAAAGTTACTCACCGCTTGTCCGGCCGTATTTTTAACGTTATTGGAATTGTTGGTTCCCAGAGGATTAATACTGTTAAACAGAAATCCGGGAGTTGCTTCCTGGGAAACAATCGTCTGATTGGTCTGTGTTACGTTGTTTTGACCAGTGACGGTTTGCTGAACTGTTAAAATGTTATCGATGATACTTCGATTGAAGAGCAGTGAATCCTGAATTCCCAACTCGACTCCGAACTCATCATCATTATCCAATTCCACTTCGACGATCAAAGCCTGAATAATGACCTGAGGTGCCTCCTTATCCAATTCTTTGACGAGATTGGAAATTTGTTCAAAAAAGCGTGGAGTGGCACTGATAATTAAGTTGTTGTTAATTGCTTCAGGAACGACGATAATTTCCCGTTCTAACAGCTCAAAACTACTGATCAGATCAGGGTCCTGAGAAATGAGTGAGCGTTGAGTATCAAGAAATTCATTGATCGCCTCTGCAACATCAGCAACCGGTGTATTTTTAAGTTGAATCACCGTAGTTTCACGTTTACGGCTGTCTCCGCCATCCAGTTTTAAAAGAATGGCTTCCACAATTTGCAGTGCATCGGCTCCACCTTGTGCTACCACGGAGTTCGTGCGTCGATCTACCGTAAATTTCAATGGTACTAAATTACTATTAGTATCATTGATACCGGCGATTTGAATCCCTAAATTAGTTTGTTGATTCTCGAGGGAAAAAGTAGACTGGAGTAAAGTGACCATCAAGTCTGCGTCTGCATTTTTCAAAGTAAACACTTTTAATTCAGCGACGGTAGAAACACGTTGATCAAATTGATTAATCAAAGCTTCTACCAACTCCAGGCTTTCTTTGGGAGCAGTCACGACTAGTGTATTCGCTCGCGGATCGGCAATGACTCGAATGTCTGCTAATAATCCCGACCGCAATACTCGGCTTTTAGACCCATCCTTTGTCAAAAACTCCAGAACAACTGAGCGTGCTTCTTGTAACTGCTGGGCTGCTTCTCCGCCAGCGCCTCCAAAATTAGCTCCAGAACCTGCCGTACGAGCCGCCGCCGGATTGAGAACACTTTGCAAAGTCGAGTTCAGCGTTTCTGCCAAATCCTCAGCAATGGCATTCTTTAAAGGAAATATCTTGACGCGACTGACAGCCTTGGATTGATCCTGATCAATTTTCTGAATCAGAGCAGCGACTTCCTGCATGTCTCGTGGCTGGGCTTGAACAATAATGGAATTTGTTCGAATATTCGGGGAGACGAGAATACGAGTTCCCAATCCGCCTCGCTCATCATAAAACTCTCGTAATGTTGTCGCGACTTGGGTCGCACTGGCACTTTTCAAATGGAATACACCAAACTCAGTCAGTGGATTCACTGGTTGATCCAGTTCCTCAGCCAATTTGAGAATGGAAGGCATATCTGTATCTGGAGCCAGGATCAATAGTGCATTCGGTTTCACGAGAGGAATGAGTTTGATTTTCTGAATCTGTCCTTGAATGGCTCTTAAGTTGATGAGCTCTTCGTAAACACCATTCAACAACTCAGCCAGTGCAGTCGAGTTCACATGACGTAAATTTAATAAATGAATATCAGGGCGGGTGCCTTCGCTTAATTTCTCCAACTCTTTGATGATTTTCATCAACGCTTCAACATCTTCGTCTTTACCTCTTAGAATCAAAACTCCAAGATCAGGCACAGACTCGATATTAACATTGCCCCTCAAATCTTGAAGTAATTCTGGAAGTGATTGCTGCTTCTCAGCTTCACCGGGCTTCGATGCTGGTCCGAGTTGTTGTGGACTTTGTTTTGTTTTTTCAGACTGAGCTTCATCATAGGCGAGTTGGTCAATTTGCTGTCTTAATTGATTAATACGCTGGCTACGAGGTAAGCCTGGATTTTCAGAATACGATTTTGCTGGTAACCCCTGAGGAACACGAGTACGAGATGTCTTGGAGTTCAATTGTGCGTGTAGAGATTGCGCAACTCGACCGATTTGCCTCGATCCGGAAACCAGCTGGATTGATTCTGCATAGCCTTTAGCAGCTTGATCAAGCCTCATGACAGTTGATTTCAATGTTTTGGCCTTGGAAATGCCAGATTCAAAAATCAACGCATTATTTTCCTTATCGATTCCCACGCGAAAATCAACTCGGGTTTCAGTCAACTCATTTTTCTTATCTTCAAACAGGTTTTGAGTTTTCTTTGAATAAACTACGATTCCTGGAAACCCATTAGGTCCTTCTCCCTGCAATTCTGCGCGCGATTCAAATGCATGATAGAACTGTCTGAGAATCTCTGTGCTGCTCAATGTTCTTGGACGGACAATGAAAAGAGTCTTTTTAGATTCCGATTTCTCTCGTGAAAGCTTGCGTGCACTTTGTTCAAAAGCTGCAGGTACATTTGCTTGCTTGATTCTGGACGCAGATTTTGTAACCTGCTTTTGGTATTCAACTTGTCGAACTCCCTGGCTCTGTTTTTCGATTCGCGGATTCGTTTTACCATTTTGAATGGTTGGGGGAATGTATTTTGCCTTAGCTTGACGAAGATCGAGAACGACTAAAAAGTTGTCTTTTTGAAGCAGACGAAAACCCTTCGGTTCGAGTTCTCGATTCAAGATCAGTAATGTTTCATCAAAGGAATGGAGTCGTTTATCTCGACGAGAATAAAAACCTTTTGGTACAACATCCATGACCAATGTTAATTCGTTTTGTTCTGCGACTTTTTCTAATACTTTTTTCCACGTTGATTGGACATAGTTTAAAGAATTTTCTGCAGGCTCGCTGTTTTGTCGTCGACCTTGTTCGTTCTGTGAAGCGTTTCGGTCATGCCCCTCTGAAACAGGTCTGGTTTCATTCGACTTTGTAGTGGACGACTTTCGGAAGCGATTCCAGAATGAGGGCTTTGTGTCAGCGTAAACAGAAACTGAGGGCCCACATAGAATGAGCACCGCTAACAGACAACGTAATTGCCTGGAAGAATTTCTGGTTAATCGTTTGAAAGACAACAACGTTTCACCCCATTAATATCAGGAGTCTAGTTCAGGAATTAAGACCAAGGAATGTAGACGTATCTCAAGCGAGATTATCCCTGACAGAACCCCTACAATCGTTAATATCGGCAAAATTTGACATTTTTGTTGAACAAAGGTTTTCATATTTGTAAAGAAAACCAGAGTTTTTAAGCACAACGTGATTATCTTAACTTCTTATATAACAAGTACATGCGCATAACCACTTCTGTCCGCACACATCAACGAGGTCGGTTTACTGATCGCAGAATCGATGTCTGAGAATATAGCGAGTTAAGAATGGAAAAATGGGAAAAGAAGGGAGGAGAGATGACAGTCCCTTCCAAGAGAGAAGAAGGGGTGCTAATTCAACACGGGAACTGATGATAGGTTTCGCATTGTTCGAAAATTTTCTCCAAGTGAAAGCATCCACGGTTTGCCATCGATTTCCAGAATGAGATGTTTAGCTGTAATAGCCATTACGATGGCATGAATCTCAGAAACATTAATTGTGTCACCGTTTTGAACTTCCTGTTTCTGATTGGTCGCCCGATTGCGTAACCAGCCAATTTTCTTGCCGTCGATGTCAATACTACCCGTTAAGAAGGTAAAAAAAGCATCGTCTAATACCACTTTGATGGTAATCTTTTCAGTAGCTGAAACAGGAGGCTCTCCCGCATCTGAAACTTTCACGGAAATCACATAGTCTTTCAACTCAGTTGAAGCGGTGGGAGTCCAAGTGAGTTCTCCTGTCTCTAAGTTGACCTGGGCTCCTTCGGGAGCTCCTGCTTCTAATTCAAATTTGAGTTTTTGTGGAGGCAGATCTACATCGCTGGCTTTCACAAATAGTGAGAGAGGTTGAGTCTGGTATGCAGTCACTGATTTTGCGACCTCAATTTTTGGGGGCGTATTCTTTTCGAGTAGCTCAACCTGAAATAGTTTCTCTACAGTCTGATCCCCTTGGGTAGCAGTGAGAGTTACGGGATAGACGCCTGCCTTTTGCTCTTTGGCAGGCGACCATGTTAGTTTACCTGATTTCGCAATCAGTCCCGGTAATTCCGTTTTAACAGAAAGCACTGGAGCATCGAGTGAAGGATTGACGCCCGCTAAAGGAACCGTTAATTCGAAAATGTTTCCTCTAACAATTTTCTGTTTGGAGATCTCTTTCATTTCCAGCTTATAAACTTTATCAGGAACAGGTTTCGAAAAGGGATTCACGGGTGCAACCAAACCGTAATCATAAACCGCCTGTAAATATTGGGGCGCTTGCATGACAACTGCTCCTTTGGGGTGAGCGGTTGCTTTTGTGTCCAACACTCCTCGTTTAACTGTCCATTCTCCGTCTGTCTGATTGGTTACATTCAGAATTTCATTATTGATCTTGATCAAATAACTTTGACCTTTGGGAAAATGCTTTGTGCTGAGAACTTTGATCAACTCTGCGTCCTGAGTGATTGGCTGTTGCAACTTAGTACTTCCCCCAGAAAATTGGCTTAGAGGAGACAATTCAAAAGGGGTACCAGCATCATAACGAGCGGGCACTGTTGTATTGGCACCTCTGACAATGGACCAGGTATCCCCTGTGATTTCACTGATAGTAAGAAATTCCTGATTGATGCGAACTCGAAAGGGAGCCTGACTGGGAAAATCAAGCGCGTCTTGTACTTTCATTTTCGTTCCATCAAATTTTAAAGCAGAAGCCAATTTTGCACGTGGAAATAGTTGCTCACGGGGTTTTGCTTTTGTTAAAGCCAGACCTTCCGCTGTTATTTTCACTTCGAGACGATCGGCTTTACCGGTGCCAGTACTGTTCAGTTCCAAGCGGATAATGTTTTGCAACAAATCCGTTTGATAAAAATGTAACAGGAAGTGGCATAACTGCTGGTAAGTGGCAGTTCCTTCCAGAGAAACCTGGACTGCAATATAGGTTTTGCCTTCGCGAATCCGACGACCGGGTGATAATTTCAAATCTGATATTCCCGACAGTTCTGCCAGATCGTTTAACCATTCCAGATAAAGCCTCTGCGCATCATGTTCGTCCGGAGGGAGACTGTGTTCGCCCCAGGCTCCGAGTTGTTTCGCTGAACGTAGCAGCTCCAGCTCTTGCTGCTCTTTCTGGTCAATGGCATTATTTAATGCTTTCAGTTGATTCTTTCGCGATTCAATCGGTTCAATAAAGGTACTGTAGAGCAGTGGCATTCCCAACCAGAAGACAATCACGCCTCCAAAAATCAACGCCAGTATTTTTTCTCGCTTTTGCATCGCTCACACATTTAACTCAATGAAACACGTCTTAATTAGATTTACAATTCGCTTCCTGAATGTTCTCAATCAACTTCCATTCGCTTTCTCAGGTAGAGATTTCTGCTGAGACTTAACTTGAGGAGGAAGCCGTTCTGCATCAATTTCAAAAGGAACAGGGTACTGGGCATCAAAAGTACTATCATCACTTCGCTTTGGATGAACCCGAAAATTACTATTAGATAACTCTCGATTGAGGTCTCTTACATCCAAGTCGTCTTTAGCGTGGCCGGTTGCTTTAAGGCGGCTGATCGATTGACCGGCGGAACGATTGAGACTCATGTCACTAAGATATAGCCGATCCGTGCCCGGTAGTATGGTATCCAACTCTTTCAAAACTTTTAATGATTTAGAATTCGCATGCTCCCAATTTTGAATTAGTGCAACTGATTCCAATGTTGGCTTACCTCGTTTGAGTAACTCATTCAAACCATTCTGTATGTTCTGCCGTTCGACAATTTGATCATCCAGATCAGACACACTACGCTGTGTCATAAACATAGCTGTTATGAATATCAATACTACTCCTGCGACTCCTAAACCGATCTGCAGTTTACGACGATCCGGCTTTACTTCTGCTTTA
>JAJDEK010000023.1 GCA_029259875.1 Planctomycetaceae bacterium | reverse complement strand
GAAGTAGAGCCAAATGCAAATAGTAGAGTCTTTTAAATTATTGAGGATGCCTGATGCATAACTTTGTTAACTAATGTGTGTTATTGTTCAGAAATTGAAGTAATTCTGTCTTGGAAATTTCATTCTGATTTGAAAAGGACTCGCCATTCAGATAGGTGGGAGTCTTCAGACTTTTAAATTGTACTATAGTCAGAGGCTGCTATCAGATCAGATCGCCCTTGCTTAATGACCTGAGTATTGTGTGCTGCAGGCTGCATGCGAAACGCGGTGCTGTAATTGGTATAAACTGTCAAGCGAACCAGGAGTTCTTCAGGCATGTCAGTACGTCGATACCGCTGGTAGATGTCCCAAGCTCCCTCAGGAGTTTTCTTCAAGAGTATAAATTCATTTCCGATCCGTGCAATCTGAATCAGAGCCGTTGGAGTGCCCACATCATTACCATCCAGCCTTGCCGAGTCTTACTGATATTGAATTGGTCCAGTTGATCGGAATGTTTTTCTCTTTCCTTACGTATATGCATGATTGATTCAAAGTTCCATTATGAGTGATTGGTTCAGTGAGGAAACTCTCAAGAGATTCATGAAGATGTGTTAAATTACGACAAAAAAAACTAATACTTTGCTGATAAAACTACATAAGCTGTAGATTGAGCAGTTCTTACGTTATAATAGATCGATATGATTATCAGAGGAGATTTTCAGGAAAGATGCCTTGAATGTCTTTGATTGAAGAGACTGTGACCCAATGGATTGATCAGTTGAAAACTGGTGATGCTCAGGCTGCGCAGAAATTATGGGAATCTTATTTTCTGGAAATGGTTGAAGTTGCCAGGCGCAAACTGCAAGGGGCTCCCAAGGCGATGGCAGACGAAGAAGATGTCGCATTAAGCGCATTTAAAAGTTTCTGTATGGGAGCGCAGAAAGGCCGATTTCCACAGGTCACTGACCGAGACAATTTGTGGCCATTTCTGGTTGCAATTACATCCCACAAATCTGTTGATTTAATCCGAAATGAGAATCGGCAAAAACGAGGGGGAACTGGTAAGAGTGATGGTTCTTCAGAGAAGAAGAAGTGGACATCAATTCCTTTGGATTTCGAAGAAATCATTCAAAAACAACCTTCACCTGAATTTGCAGTGCAACTGGCAGAAGAATTAGAGCGACTCTTAAATTTATTGGATAAAACCGGTGATTCCACCTTAAGACAGGTTGCATTAGGCAAAATGGAAGGGGAAACTACTACTGAACTTGCGCAGAATCTTGGCTGTGCTCGTCGTACAGTTGAAAGAAAACTTCAGTTAATTACTCGTCTGTGGCAAGAGGATTGCAATTTGTGAACTCACGAAATGAAACTGATTTCGAGCAGCTTCCTTCAGACTTGATGCTAAAAATTAATCAATTATGTGATCAGTTTGAGTCCGAGTTGAAGCAGGGGAATCTACCTTCAATCAATGCCTATCTTGATGATGTTGCTGTGGAATATCGAGATGTAATATTGAAGGAACTGATACCCTTAGAGGTAGAGAATCGTTTCGAACACGGAGAGCAACCGGATTCGAGCGAGTATCTTACACAATTTCCTGCTCTGGATCAGGAGTGGGTATTGACGGTGATCCGCAAAACTCGTGCGGAGAGTAATACCGTTTCAGCAAACAAAAATCGTAACGGTAATCAAAACAAAACCAGCGAATTATCGTTTGAACAATATGTTTCTCAGGTAACTGAATCAGGAATCATCTCAAAACGCAACCTGACCGAGTTGATAGAAGACTTTGATAAAAGCCAGAAACCCAAAACAGTTGTGGACTTATCAGAGTTACTTGTTCAAAGAGGAAAGCTGACGAAATACCAAGCGAATGCTCTCTCATCTGTTGAAGACCAACCATTGTTGATAGGCGATTATCTCATTCTAGAACCGATTGGTTCAGGAGGCATGGGGACTGTTTACAAAGCCATCCATCAACGCATGAAACGAGTTGTGGCTTTAAAAGTGATTCGTTCTGATATGAATCAAGTGCCTGATCGACTGAAACGATTTGAAAGAGAAGTACAGACTGCAGCCCGGCTTTCGCATCCTCATATCGTGACCGCTTATGACGCTGGTGAAGAACACGGGGTTCATTACCTGATATGTGAGTATATTGATGGTGAGAGTCTAACAGAATTGGTGCGTGGCTCAGGACCTCTTGATTTTTCTGATGCGATGAATTGCATTTTGCAGGTCGCACGAGGTTTAGAATATGCCCACGGTCAGGGAGTGATACACCGCGATATCAAACCGGCGAACATTCTTGTTGATGATCAAGGTGATCTCAAAATTCTCGATATGGGTTTGGCCCGCCTTCAGCAATCTTCTGAAGATCTGCTAGCTAATGGTTCACAAACCGAATTAACGACGAGCCAGTTTTTTATGGGGACCATCGATTATATGGCTCCCGAACAAGCTAGAAATACCAAGTTGGCTGATCACCGTTCTGACATATATAGCCTGGGTTGCACACTGTATTTTCTCTTAACAGCAAAGCCCGTTTATGAGGGAGAAACAACAGTCGAGCGCATTCTGGCACACAAGGAACAACCAATTCCCAGTCTTTCCGCACTTGGTCGCCAGATCCCAACAGAATTCGATCCTATTTTTGCAAAGATGTTAGCCAAAGAACCCGATGATCGCTACAACAACGTGACAGAACTGATCAGCGATCTCAACAAGTTCAGCGTAGACTATTTACAGGACCAAACTTTCACTTTACCCGTTGTCGATGGCAAGCCGAATGCGGCATCTCACGATAACTGGGCCAGTGCTCCGACGGAAATTCAGCCGGCGGTTTCCGATCTCACGGTTTTGGGAACAGCAAGTTCACAGGGAAAACAGAAAAACAATACAGCAACACAAAAGGCGCTTTTATGGGGAGGCATTGCCGGCGCTGCTGTGATTTTGATTGGCATATTATTTTGGAATCGTCCCAATCAGAGTTCGTTATCGTCTGAATCAGGTCTCGATAACACTGGTGTTCCACCGGCAAGTCCGTTCACACCATCTGAAGCAAAACAGTATCAGCAGGAGTATGCACAGAAACTAAAGCTGCCAGTCATTGAGCGTGTCCCTCTCGGTGATCAGGGGAATGAAAAGCACTTAGAACTGACATTGATTCCGCCTGGTAAATTTACGATGGGAAATCCTGCCCGCTCACAAATAACCGGTGATGAAGAATCTCAGCTCGTGAATATGACTAAGCCGTATTATATGAGCTCGACTGAGATTACGAGCGGCCTCTTTCGTATCTTTGTGGATGAGACAAAGTATCAAACGGATGCAGAACGCAGCAGCAGAGGTGGATACGGAATGGAAGGTGGGAGTTGGGTACAATCCAACGCCTACTCCTGGAGATATGTAGGAGAATTAGAGATTGAAGATCAAATACCGGCGCTTAGCATCAGTTGGAATGATGCTGTCGCCTTTTGTAAGTGGCTCTCTGATAAAACAGGCGATCGTTATCGATTACCGACTGAGGCAGAGTGGGAATACGCGTGTCGTGCGGGATCTCAATCAAATTGGTTCTTTGGTACTGATTCAGGAGAACTGGAGAACTATGCCTGGTTCCGAAATAATTCCGAAAACAGAATTCATCCAGTAAAACAGAAGTTGCCTAACTCTTTTGG
>JAJDEK010000220.1 GCA_029259875.1 Planctomycetaceae bacterium | reverse complement strand
GGGCACATTGATGCCCACCATGGTTCTGATATTCCTGACTTTATTAATTCGTTAGAACGAATTCGGGACTGCGATGCAAAATGGCTGCTTCCCAGTCATGGCCCTATCTTTCAGAACAAAAAAGAACTCTTACAAGCGACCATTGATCGTTTGAATACATACTTGCATATGGCAGATTTCGGGACATGCGCCATTGATTGGCCTTTGCAGGACGAGTGGGATGATGAACTTGTGAAGGGGTTTGATCCCGATACCGCACAATAAGATCTGTAGAAATGTGACTTTATGTTCATTCTACACTGATTTGTGAAGACACTGGTTCGATCCTATGGTCGGAACAAGAAATTCAAAATCGTTTCTGAATCTCCTATTTTATCTTTTTTATGGGAGTTCCAGTTCTCTGCATGAGAATTCCAGGTGCTATAATCCGCAAAATTGCTATCATTATCAGGATCTCCATCACAAACACAAATGTTGCTTGTGTTGCGACAAGTTTAACCCGTTGCGACGACGAAAAATACCGATATGCGTCGATCGTAAAAAGTCATATTGGCTGCGAACTGGAAGTGGGCTTTTCGCATTTTTCGTGCATTCGAGATTGATTCATCCTGGAAAAGTGTGACAATTTAGTGAATCTGATTTGAGTGAGTTCTGGTATTGTCCGGAAGAATTCTCAAGTCTGATTCAATAAGCAGTTTTTGAATCAAACTATTTTCAATTTGAATTTCAATCTCCCTGTTTTAGAGCTGAAATTCGTTAATTTGATAAAGCCTATTCAGGCTATTGGATTACTTAATGGCTTCGTTTTTCCAAAAACGCGATCCCTGGGGACACAATCTCTCATTATGGGTCGTGGTCTTTATGATCTTCATAACTCCTGTGCTCGCTGGAGTTTTGCGAGAGATTCGACAAGAAAACAATGTTGAGAATTGGCTTCCACCCGATGATCCTCAGTCAATAGTTCTTACCTGGCATCGTAAAAGTTTCGGCATTGAAGATCGTATTCTCGTTTCCTGGGAAGGAAGCTCACTCACAGATTTGCGGGCAGATCGCCTGAAAACGCTTCTGATGGGAACCGCCGACGAAAAGGGAGTTCGACATGGCGGCTCGCCTTTTATCCAAGAGGTTGTGACACCTCAGGATGCCATAAAGAAGATGGTCGAATACCGGATTGAGCCTGAAGAAGCACAGGAGCGTTTAAAAGGGGTCTTACTCGGTACAGGAATGCTGAAAATCCGGTTAACCGAGGCTGGTAAGAAAAGGCATGAGCAGACCACACAGGAGCTGATCGAAAAAGCGAAGAGCGAATTAGGTTTGGTACTCACTGTTAAGCCCGCGTTCAAAGAGTGGGTGGAAATGGTGGATGAATCTCAAGAAGCAGCAGAAACCATTAAAGAGCCTGCCGATGAGGACGAAGAACAAGTCGATTTTAAAGCACTGGTGGCCTCCATTCCTGCCCACGATTTTCAGGTAACCTGGCCGCGAATGCAACCCGATGCGGAATTGACCAGCCAATTAAAACAGTTGGCATTTTCACTGAAACGTCCCACTATTTTACCCGAGCCACTCGCAGCGAGTTCTGAAGAGAAGACTGATTCTGCTGCGGTTCGACCGACTCTCATTGAAGATTGTTTTTTTGCAACAGGCACTCCGATCTCGATTTCGATCGCGTTATCGAATCCGGGTGATGCGGATCATGGTGCTGCCGTTGATGCAGTGAAAGCGGCAGCGACTGAAGCAGGTATTCCGGCAGAGAGTCTCCATATCGGCGGCAGACCCGCTGCAGGAGCCGCCTTGAACCGTATGGTTAAGAAGTCTTCCTGGGATACAGAGTACCCTGCCTGGCAATTTCATAAACGGTCCGTGACTCTTTTTTCAGGGTTGATTGGAATTGCCCTCGCGTTTTTCATGTTACGGAGTATCAGGCTTTCCTGTATCGTGTTGTTAGTTTCTTACTTCACTACGTTTGTGGCTGTTTCTGTTGTGCCTCTGACTGGAGGAACCATGAACATGGTTCTGGTTGTCATGCCGACACTGTTGACAGTGCTGACACTTTCTGGCTCGATTCATGTAGCAAACTATTGGAAGCATGCGGCGCATGTGAATATAAAAACAGCCGTCGTTGAGGCAGTAGAAATGGCACGTGCTCCTTGCATGATGGCCAGCCTAACAACAGCCATCGGTTTGGCATCCTTAATCACCAGCCCGTTGTCGCCGGTTCGTGACTTCGGTCTCTATTCCGCGATTGGTTGCCTCATCTCTTTGTTGATGGTGTTATTTGGCTTGCCATCGTTGCTGCAATTATGGCCTGCCAAGTCTCCAAAAGCGTCCGAGGTCGACACCAGGAACTGGCAAAAGTTAGGAAATGTTTTGTCCAGGCACCAAATGCTGGTCTCATTGAGCTGCATGGTGATTTTTGCGGTCTCGTGTTATGGCTTCAGGTGGTTTCGAACTGAAACGAAAGTCATCAAATATTTTCCAGACTCATCTCGCGTGATTCAGGATTATTTATTCCTGGAAGAGAACCTTTCAGGGATCACGCCCGTTGATACCGTAATCCGTTTTGATAAAGATGCACAGGAAAATTTGAATTTCCTCGAACGGGTTGAGCTGGTTCGAAAAATTCAAAGTAACATCGAAGAGCATCCCGAAATCAGTGGGTCCATTTCCCTGGCTGATTTTCGGCCTGTCTCAGAGCCGCTACCGGAAGACGCGAGCACTTTTCAAAAATTGCGACATGCAAAACGCGTTAATGAAACGGAACGACGTGTTCGAGAAGATCTGGAGACAGGATCTGCCAAATCATTTCTCTATATTGCCGATCGGGAAGTAGAATTGGAGCAGGAAACACCAAATGGTGCGAGGTCTGTTC
>JAJDEK010000219.1 GCA_029259875.1 Planctomycetaceae bacterium | reverse complement strand
CGTTACTGCATCTGTTAGGTATGGACCATGAGCGCCTCACCTTTAAATTTCAGGGACTTGACATGCGAGTCACCGGTGTCGCTGGCAATGTAGTTCCTGAGATTATCGCCTGATAAGCGGCTATGGATTAGTCATCAGATCGCAACATGGGTTGGATCTCGGTGACAAAATCGTTTGCATCGGTAAAGTTTCGATAAACAGAGGCAAATCGCACAAAAGCAACCTGATCAACGTCTTTCAGAACCGCAGAAACATGCTCACCAATAAAACGGGATGGCACTTCTCGATCAAAGTTCTCGTAAATTTCCGCTTCGATTTGTGATACGAGCGTTTCAATTTTATCTGGGCTGACTGGCCTTTTATAGCAGGCGGTCTCAATCCCTTTTACCATCTTAGTGCGATCAAAGGGAACACGGGCGCCATCTTTCTTGATGACTTTAAGCGGAGATTCTTCAATCTTTTCGTAAGTCGTATAGCGTTTACCGCAAGCCAGACACTCTCGTCGTCGGCGCACACTGAAAGGTTGACTCAAACGAGAATCAATTACTTTCGTCTCACCATCACGACAAAAAGGGCACATCATAAACGACGCGACTCCTGGTAGTTAAATAACGAAACCATCTCTTCACATTCAGAAAAGGCCCGCTCACTGAAGCTTAAAAGTAACATGATCGAAACTGATTCACCAGTCAATTATTCGGAAATCCTGAAAATTTAAAGGTTTACGAACACGATGGCTCAATAGCACAAATGAGGTATTGCTGACCTATTCAATAGGACGATCCAGAATTTCTTCATGCGCCTGTGATTCATCAACATCCATTTTTAGATCGTTTAATGTCTCGATGAGCTCTGCTTTGACTCCATATGCTACGTATGCCAACACCACCAGAAAGGCCAAACCGCTGGTAACCAGTAACAACGTCCAGATCGTCATCCACACATACATAGTTTTTCTTTCATAAAGCTTACGAGACAGTGCTCGTATCTACTGACTCTGGTTGATATGTTTTGTCAGGAAATATTAGAGACACAGCAATATAAAGCACTGTGGAAAACGCAAACGTCAGTAGAGTGAGATGCGTTCCGTTTACTTCCAGTAAAAACTTCGCATTGATCAAGGTCACGCAAGGCCCCATTGCTGATAATCCCAGTAACCCACCGAGAATCGCAGCCAGCGCCCCAGCCTGGCTGCCCCGTTTCCAATAGAGACCTCCTACCACTGTGGGAATTGCTCCTGAGAGATAAACGGTTCCTGTCACGGCAAGATAGCCCCATAAATCACTGCTGACTTCATACCAGAGCCCCCACGTCAACAACATTGCGCCAATCACAAAAATCGCGATGCGTGTCACTAAAATTCGAGAACGTTGGCTCATAGGTCCCGCAAGCGGTGCCACAATATCCTGTGTGATCACACCGCTCCAGCAGAGCAAGTAGCTGTCATGTGTAGACATAAAAGCGGCAATCATGCCCGCAGTCACCAATCCAAGCAATCCGGTCGGCACCACTTTCGCCAGGAAAAGCGGCATCGCTGATAGCGAAGTGATCGACGCATTCGTTTTGACCGCTTCTTCAAATTCAGCGAACAGCGCCGGCTGTGAAGCAAAAAAGGCAAACGTGCCAATGCCCCAGAAAACAGGTAACGCCCGTCGTGCCAAAAACGAAACCGAACTTAAGGTATATAGTTTTTGAGCAACTGCGGCACTCTGACAAGAAAGCGTTCTGGCTGCACTCGTCGGCCACAACATCGCTGCCGACCCAATGACCACTGTCATCTGGATGATTTCCAACCAGCCAATCCCCGACCCTTTGCCGGAGGGGTTGTGGGAATCGAAAGGGTTAAAATAACCGTTTTGTTTTGTAACAATCTCCGAGAACCCTTCCCAGCCAATCGACCAGAATACGACGCCCGTTACAATCACCATGCCTGTTCCCAGGATTAAAAACTGAATCAAGTCAGTAATGACCACCGACACCATGCCTCCCAAAACCGTATAAAACAGTACGAGCAACAGTAGTCCGGTCATGATCAATTTGAGAGACATTTCATCCTGCAAACCAGAAATCGCAGTCACAAACTGTGAACCTGCTTTCAGAAAAAGTCCCATATTCAAGATACCTGAAACTACCATGACCATGGCCCCGACAACACGAACACGGGATGAATAGCGTTTCTCATAATATTCTGGAATCGTCATGATTGAAGAATCACGCAAGCGATAGACGACAAAACCAGTCATACCAATCAGCAAAACGGCCCCTGCTTCCAGAACTGCGAGATACAATGAAGCATACTGCTTCATAAAACCGAGTTCTGCCATGTACATGACAGTGACTAACCCAAGCTCGGTCCCTGTCATCGTCGCCAAAGCTAGTCGCAACCGGAGTTTTCGACCTGCGACCAGATAATCTGAAAGGTTTCCGACGTAACGATTGGCCCACAAACCAATTACGATCGATGACAACAGGTAACAACCAACGATTGACCAATCCAACCAGGTGAAATTTGTATCGTAAAGAGAAATAACTGGTCTCCTTCGGTCATCGTTTCAGGCATGAAAATTGGGACTTCGCGTAAAACAGCTGAAAGGTTTCATTTGTCAGAGGTTGCAATCAATGCTGATTCCTTTTACCATATGTCGCTTCGCAAATCGTCACGGGCATAATAGCCTTTTGACCAGCATGCTGGATTCAGCTCATCTTGCGAAAGTTACACCACTATGCCAATTTTGACAGTTAATTTCCATAGTAAACGACTGTCATCGAAATAACATCTTAAGTAAGAGGGGATGACACCGTGTCACTCGACAAAAGTTTGAAGAGTAAAAGTACGTTGGTCCGTGCACGCAACGTACTGAAGCGTGCAGAGCGAATTGAAAAATTAAAATTCGAAGACCGTTGGATTGAAGGCCAGTGTGCCCTTGGCTTGCCTAAGGTACGCGTTGAGAAAATTTCTCTTGGTAAGAAGAAGAAAAAGAAGAAAGACGAAGAAGACGAATAGTCACTTGGTTTTGCTGGTGGGAGGAGAGTTGTCGAATATTCATTGCTCTCCTCCACTCAGACCATTTTTCAGAGTAGTCTTATTCAACCGGGGAGCAAGGAATGCAAGCCCGATATCTGCTACGAGCTGCCGGAGGCACATTCACGCGACGCCGCTATCGTCGTGCAGCAAATTCCTTTCTTGCTCGTCGACAAGTCCAACAGCAAACACTTCGTCGTATTCTGCGCTTGATTTAGTCGCCAATAGAAATTGAGCGAAGCTTGCACCATTGAAAATACGGAGCAACTTCTGACCTGATCTTTCTTCTCTTGCAGTCTGGATGGACGGTAGAGTCAATCATTCTGACTGGTCATTTTGGAATTGAATCATCCGCGCGAAAAGTAAACAGGTCCGCATCCTGCAGAAAAAATTCCAGCCGGATAATTTGTCCTTTAAGAGAATCAATAGAGTTCTTTTTCCAACGGACTTCGTGATACACACTGTCTGAGTTGAATGGGACACAGTCATCGTAGTTAAACCCGTCCAGAACTTTCCGTTTGGCATCAGAGATGCGGACTTTTAATTCCCCTCGGTTAGCATCTGCGTTCAGAAAAAGTTTTTCACCCTGCCAATGGATCTTTCGAGTAATTATCACACCGCCATCACGCGGACCACGTAATGAAATCAAACGTTCTTTTTTGACAGTAGCCAAGCCGATTCCCGGCTTCCGATCGGTTGAATCGCCATGTGGACCGTCAAACGCGGAATAATAAAACCACCATTCATCACCGACATCGACCCAATCGCCACCAAACACCATTCCGTCATCCCAACTGCCACTTTTTCCTAGAGCGATCAACTGAGGGCGCGAAGCAAGTCGCTCGAATTGAATTCCGTCCCTGCTGAAAGTAAGTTCGGTCACGATGTCGGTATTCATTTTGAACGGCCACAAAGCGCCCCAGAAAATGCCAGCATGATAGCGAACAGGCATACCGTAGAAAAAATTGAATTGCTTCGCACTGTCAAGCTCATCCGGAACTAGAATGTTTTGAGGTTCGGTTGACCACTCTTCCCAAATTGATGGTCCGGTCATACGTGCGACACGTCGGGATGCTCCGGTGTCGAGAATTGAACCCTTAAACGTGCGGTAAATATGTTTGGCTCGGCAATACATCACATATTGTTTGGCTCTGGGATCGTAGACGATACTGTTCTGCGTATCGCTATGAATTTCAGCCAGAAGCGAGTCCTTTGATTTGTCCCAATGAATGCCATCCTGTGAACCGACTACTCGGATCCCATTCATACCTTTACCGGCTCCCCCAGTATGATAGGACATCAGGTAACGATACTCTTTTCGTTCCGCTTCGGGTACATCAAGTATGCACGGCCCACTGGCACGTTTGTCGGTAATGCCTTTCCAGACAATATTGTTGTCTTTGGTCCCATTCCAATTAAGCAGCCCCAACTTAGGGCGATTCCAGTTTAGACCGTCTTCGGATTCTGCATAGGCAATCGCATAATTCGAGCCGACCTGTTTTCCTTGTACGT
>JAJDEK010000218.1 GCA_029259875.1 Planctomycetaceae bacterium | reverse complement strand
GTAAACCTCTCCTTCGGTGAGAGCGATATCGATGTTTGGTTCGATATTCACCAAAGAAGCACCAGCGAGGAGAGTCCTGTCCTCCAACTGTTCAGCAGTAGAATAGGAACTTGTGATACGTTCCAATTTCTGTCGATTTTGGCGTTTTTTTTGGCCACTGCGAAGGCAATTCAACAGTGAAATCGGACGACAAAATGATGACACGAAGGGTATATGGCCCACAACCATGGTTTCAGTCTCTCTAGCAAATTGATACACGAATCGAATCTAAGGATAGGATTCTAAACGTTACAGATTGGCCGAAAATATTATCAATGTTTTTACAATTTATTACAAATGCAGATACTTAATCTTTTTTGATAATACGAAATGTCCCAATTATTTCATTGATGTTAAATAAGCTAAAATGGATAGCATGAGTAGTCAACACGAATCTACTGAGATAAGGACTTATCTCTTTAAAAACAATTATTGGTCTATAGTGTTTTTCGGGAACACCATGGCGAATTAAATTAGATGTACAGCCATAAAGTTATAAACAGTAATAAGATAAGTCATTATTGTTTGTTTTTTTGAGTAATGAAAGTAGCAGCTCAAAGAACTTAAACGACTTAATGCATACGATTGTATACTTTGATTGTTGATACATGTTCGTTCTCGGGCTTAGACGTATTGTTTTCAAAAATCTAACGGTCTATTTCAATTCTCTTGACCAACATGTCACAATTCCCATCATTGAATTGATCCCGACTCTGCTTCCATTTTCCTACAATCTTGATTAGGATTGAGGAGCTGAATAGCTACATAAGTGCTTTTATTTTAATACTTTGGGTTATTGTAAATTCTTATGGTCAAACCGCTGGTTGTAATTAATATTGTGGGTCTCACCCATGAAATGTTGAGCGAAAAAACTCCACATTTAATGCGTCTTGCAGATCAGGGGTTCTCCAGGCCAATGGGAACTGTGTTGCCTGCTGTGACTTGTTCCGCTCAATCCACACTATTGACTGGACTAATGCCTGGTGAGCATGGGATTGTGGCTAATGGTTGGTATTTCCGTGAATTGGCTGAAGTCATGTTCTGGAAGCAATCTAATAAGCTGGTTCTTGGTGAGACAATTTATGAAGCAGCAAAATTAAGAGATCCCGCTTATACCACTGCGAAGCTATTTTGGTGGTATAACATGTATGCTCCTGTAGATTGGTCTGTCACACCTCGTCCCAGTTATCCAGCCGATGGAAGAAAAGTCTTTGATTCTTATAGCCAGCCTGAAAGTCTGAAAGACGAATTGCAATCAGAGCTGGGAGTCTTTCCTTTACTACGATTTTGGGGACCTGGCGCTGATATTTCCAGCTCAAGTTGGATTGTAGATGCGTCAATCAAAGTCTTTCAAGACAAGAAACCTAGTCTTGCATTAGTCTATCTGCCTCACCTCGATTACAACCTGCAACGTCTCGGGGCGAGCGACCCAGCAATTGATGAGGATATAAGAGACATTGATCGGGAAGCAGGCAGATTGATTGAAGTCGCCCAAAGTGCAGGCGCTGATGTTGTTGTACTCTCGGAATATGCGATCACTGATGTTTCAAAGCCTGTGCACATCAATCGAATCTTACGAGATCATGGATGGTTACAGGTTCGAAAAGAGGCTCTCGGATGGGAAACACTGGACTGCGGAGCTTCAACTGCGTTTGCTGTAGCCGATCATCAAATTGCTCATGTGTATGTTCAGAATCCCGTGCAGATTTCTGAGGTAAAATCTACGCTCGAAAAAGTGGATGGTATTGAAATGGTCCTCGATCGAGGGCAACAAGCCGAATTTGGAATCGATCATGAACGATCCGGTGAGCTTGTGGTTGTAGCAGCTCCTGGAGCTTGGTTTACTTATTATTTCTGGTTGGATGATCGAGTTGCCCCCGATTATGCGCGGACTGTCGATATCCATCGCAAGCCAGGATATGACCCGGTCGAACTGTTTGTGGATCCCAAAATACGGTTTCCAAAACTAAGAATCGCGCGTAGGTTAGCCCAAAAAAAATTGGGTCTTCGCTACTACATGGATCTGACAAGCCTGGATGCAAGTCTTGTCAAAGGAAGTCATGGACGATTACCCACACCAGGCAAAGAACAGGCAGAAGCGCCTGTCTTCATTAGCTCTTCTCAATCTATAGAACGGGATGAGATTCCGATGACGGCTGTCAAGGAAATGCTTCTCGAATTGCAGTTTGGAAAATAATTCTCATACGAAGGGCTGAGTATTCTCAATCGAAATGCCAGATTCATTTTTTTCTACCATCATGCTATATCCTACGTAGTTAAGACAGCATAAGAAGAATTGTTGAGCAAATTAGGGAACCTTCGGGTGGTTGTAAAATGTTTGGTCCCAATGTCAATAGGTTACCTACTTTTACAAAATCGGCATTGACTCAAAAGTGCATTCTGATGATGATTCCGCAGCCTGTGATAACTTCAGATCACATTAACTGAACTGGATTTACAACAACATCTGAAATGCCTGAGTTATGTCTTATCATTTAATCAACACAATTCAAAAATTAGGGAATCCTAAGATCCTCGTCTTGGGAGATTTGATTCTGGACCGGTACATCTGGGGGAACGCAGAACGTATCAGCCAGGAAGCTCCTGTCATCCTGCTACGGGAAGATACCCAGGAGGTTCGACTGGGAGGAGCGGCGAATGTTGCCAACATGCTGATCGGTCTCGAATCTCATGTGACGATGGCAGGAGTCGTCGGTAACGATTTGGATGGTGTGACAGTCAAAGAGGCTCTCACTGAAAAAGGCGTTGATTGTTCGGCAATGGTTGCAGATGCCAGTCGTCCGACAACAGTGAAACAGCGTTTTATGGGGCGCGCGCAGCAGAGGCATCCTCATCAAATTCTTCGCGTGGACCGTGAAGTGACGACTCCTTTAGATCAGCCAACATCAGAATCACTGCTCAAATTAGTACTGCCAATGATTTCGGATCATCAAGCAATTCTGGTGAGTGATTATGCAAAAGGAGTCTGTACTCCCGAGATATTAGCGTGTGTCATAGAGGAAGCAAGAAGGCTTGAAGTGCCTGTAATCGTCGATCCTTGCCCTGGACGGGATTACCAAATTTACTCTGGTGCGACAGCCATTACTCCTAATCGATTGGAAACCTCTCGGGCGGTTGGTTTTGATGTTAAGTCATGCGATGATGCATTCCGGGCTGGAAAACAGCTATGCGATGAACTGAACCTGGATTATGCATTTGTCACACTTGACAGTGACGGCATTGCATTAACTCAGGCCGATGGTTTAACAGAGCTTCTACCAACACGCAAACGGGAAGTATATGACATCACCGGTGCTGGTGATATGGTACTAGCAACGATTGGTGTAGGAAGTGCTGCCGGTATCAATCCTGTTGATCTGGCTCGTCTTGCCAACGTAGCCGGTGGTCTGGAAGTAGAACAGATTGGTGTGGTCACAATCAGCCGTGAAGAGATGCTTGCAGATCTGCTGATGGGCGCACGTGTCACCAGTGAAAAAGTTTTGCCATTGGAAGAACTTAAGCGGCATGTCATGGCGCGTCAAAAGTTGGGACAAAAAGTCGTTTTAACTAACGGCTGTTTTGATGTCATGCATGTGGGACATGTGACCTATCTTGAGCAAGCGGCCGCTGAAGGAGATTGCCTGATCGTTGCTGTGAACAGTGATGAGAGTGTACGGTCTTTAGAGAAAGGGCCGGATCGTCCTATATTTGGACAAGCCCATCGTGCTTCCATGTTGGCTGCTTTAGAGGGAATCGATTATGTCGTGGTTTTTGAAGAGACGACACCCTGCGAATTACTCAAGCAACTCAAGCCGGATTTGTTGGTCAAAGGGGGGACCTACGAGAAGGAAGAAATTGTTGGTTGGGAGATCGTGGAGTCTTATGGAGGCGAAGTCAGAGCCCTTGGAATGACCCCCGGCATTTCGACCACACAGATTTTGGGAACGATTCGTAGGAATCAAGATAGTGAAACCGTTGAGTCTACAATAATACGTCCTATTGAACCTCCGAAACGAAAAGCCGGATGAAAATAGCCATTTTTTTACCAAATTGGATCGGCGATGCTGTGATGGCAACACCGGCTCTTCGAGCAATTCGCCAGCAATTTACTGGCGCAGAAATAGTTACGATTCAGAAACCTTATGTAGCAGATGTGCTGGAAGGTCTCGATTTTGTTGATCGCAAGATATCCTGGCAGACTAAGCAAAAGCTCACTTCGCAAATCCGTTTTCTCAATCAATTAAGACGTGAGCGATTTGACTTGGCGGTTCTGTTCCCCAATTCTTTTCGAAGTGCCTGGACTTCATTTTTAGCAGGGATCCCGCGGCGAGTTGGCATTAATCGTGATGGTCGTCATTGGTTATTGACAGATCCGATTCCGACTAAAAACAAACAAGAACCGCATCCCGCGATTGATGAATATTTACGCATTGCCACATATTTGATTGAAAGAAGTCAAGAAGCGTCGAAGGTCCCACTGCCTTTGTCACGATCGATGACACTTTCGGTGACGTCTGCAGAACAAAGACGCTGGGAGTCGTTTCTGGAAAAACAATCTACAGAATTCAAAAGTCATTCTATGGTTTGTCTCAATCCAGGGGGGGCTTTTGGTGCAGCCAAACATTGGCCGACTACTCATTTTGCAGAGTTGGCTCGGCGGATTGCTACTGAATTGAAGCGGTCTGTTTTAGTCGTCTGTGGACCTGCCGAAAAAGCAGAAGCGCTACAGATTGTGAAACAGGCCAACCATTCATTGGTGACTTCATTGGCGGCTGAGCCTCTTCATTTAGGGTTGACCAAAGCCGCCATTCAGCAGGCTGAGATGTTGGTTACAACCGATTCAGGACCACGTCATTTCGCCGCTCCTTTTCAGGTGCCTGTAGTCACACTGTTTGGACCGACCCATATTTTATGGAGCGAAACATTTTATGATCGTGGTAAGCATTTACAGCTCGATTTAGACTGTGGCCCCTGTCAGCAACGGGTTTGCCCCTTAGGGCACCATCGTTGTATGAAAGATCTCGGAGCCAATCAGGTCTTTCAGGCGGTCGTCTCTTTGTTAGATCAACAAAGGCAAAACGTGGCCTGAAATTAGTTCAAGCTGCGAACGAAGTCTGCTGATTCTCTAAATTACCTTGTTCAGTAATTTGGTTATTTAAGTCTTTATGAGCCCGACTTTCGACATAAATGATCTGCCACGCCATGAGGGGGATGATCCCTAAAGGTAAGATCACAGGGGACCAGGGCGCGATTGGCAAGAGCAGACGTTCCACCGCACCTGTTCCCAGTGGAATCAGCATCAGCCAGGAGATGGATGCTAGCAAAGGTTGGCAACGTTCTTTCAAGCTGACAACTAATGTCCAACTTACAATCGGAGCAGCTAACAAAAAGGTTAATCTTTCTGTTCCAGGGCCGACGAGTAATTGCCAGCAAACCCAGGTAGTGAGAACACCGGTAAAATAGGTCTCATGAGAATTTGCTATCTTGGCAAGCCTGAGGCACCACACTAATGCAAGCCCTGCCATTCCTAGTTGTAAGAGAGTATAAACGCGGTCGTCAACGTGTGTTCCAAATTGCTCAGCAATTGTATAAGCGTCGCGCAATCCTGCTTGTCTGAGCGTGCGGTAGGGGCCTGTTAATAAAGCATACCAGTCTTGATATTGTTGAATGACAACTGGTAAAGGACGCGTTAAGAACGGGGGAAAGAACAAGAGCACACAGGCTGTTGCGAATCGTCCTATTAGTTGTCGGGGAAACCGGGCCATTAACAATAAAGCCAGCGCAGCCGGCCAGAGTTTAATATGAACGGCAGCTGTCAGAATAAACGCGGCAATCCACCAGCGCTCTTTCTTAAGTGAAACCACAGCGAAAACTGCCAGTGCAAACACAAGTGAATTGCTTTGGGCAGACCAGATGGCGCGCGTGCAGCCAACTAAACTGAGAATCAAAAAACAGGCTTCCTGCCATTTCGACCAATTACCAGGAAAGACTTCTTTTACCAATAGCCGCAACGCATAGACAAGTAAGGCGATATTCAGTGCAGACCAAAGGATGCCTCCAACTGTTGCAGGCAGAACTGCAAAAGGCGTAAAGGCTAGAGCAAACGTTGGACTATATCGAAAGCCCGTTTGCTGATGTTCATTGTCGTACAGACTATGATCGGACCACCAATTAATTGAGGAGTCCGCAAAGCAGGGATAAACGGATTTTTTCTCTGGTTGGACAATGAATTTCACGCTGACAGCAATCCAGAGTACTCCCCACAAAATCAACGCCCTTTTAAGCCAGATGGCTCCTGAGGTTTCTGTAGCTAGAGGAGATTGATAATACAATGGGTTTTGTGAGAATGGATTCATGCCAGACCTGGGGAATGATTGTCTTACATGGAAAGACAGAAGGTTCTTTCAGCAGGATAAATACAACAAGAGCTTTTATTTCTTTTAGCTGATCGGGGCAAGATCAATCATTTTTGCTACTTTGATTTATCGATCGTTTGAGCTGCTTACGTAACATTTGAAAGAAGCGCCTACGCTGCTTACCAGAATAGGATTTAGCTGCTGCACGTATACAAATGATTTGAAGCGAAAGAGGCAAGGGTATTCCCTCATTGATTGGCTGAATTGCCAGACGGTCAAGCATACAGACGATGGCATTTAGCGGAGAAACACTAAAGCGAATACCAACAGGATCAATGAGCCATAATGTCGGCTGTGTCTGAGATTCATTGGCTGGTTTAACAACCACGTTTTCTAGTTTGAAATCCCGATGACGTAAATGAGATATTGCGAGACGGCGAACAATTGAGCCTAGTTCTCTCGCAATCAGATAAAGCTCGGTGTTTGAGTAGTCAGAAATTGATTTCAGCAATTCAAACGCGGTTGAGCCTTCTATAAAGGGCATTTCTAATTGGAAATAATGATTCGAACGATAGACGGGAGTCACTGGTTGTGGCGTATTCACACCCACAGCCAATAATTTCCAGGCACCTGATATTTGGCGTTGGGGTTGAGATTGTTTGAAAAACGATTTCCAGCGGAGTTTCCAGGTAATCGGCCAGCGCTTGAGTGTTGTTAAACCGCGTCCGGGAATATCAATCAACCATACGGAACGTAAGTCTTCTTCTTTAAGACAGCGAATTTTCGTATAAGTGGCACCATCATCGAATAATTTGAAGCAAGAATTCTCTTCGGAATGAAAATCAGACAATTTCACCGGGGCTTTTCATGATTTTGGCGATTGCCCTTTTCGGGATGGCAGAATCCTGCCAAACTCTTGGCAATCTTAATGGAAACAGGGTGAAAGATAATAATCGTTTAAAATCAATCAAGTATTCTTTTTTAGCAGGATCATGCACGGTTGACAATCTCGAAAAATGTTCGAATATTCTGTGAATCGTTGTTTAATAGAATAGTGAGTATAAAAAAGTCAGCTCTATGTCGTTATCGATTATTGTCATTGTAAAAAACGAAGAGTCATCAATTCGGGAGTGCCTGACTTCGGTTGTCTGGGCGGATGAAATTATTGTACTGGATTCCGGAAGCACAGATCAGACACTTGCGATTTGCAAGGAATTTACAGACAAAGTCTATGAAACAGATTGGCCCGGCTTTGGTCCGCAAAAAAATCGAGCATTACAATATGCGACAAAGGACTGGGTACTTTCAATCGATGCAGACGAGCGAATTTCTTACGACCTGCAAACAGAGATTAAACGCATCATCCAGGTCCCAGGTCGCTATGATGCCTACACAATGCCCCGCCGCTCTAATTATTGTGGCCGTTATATGAAACACAGTGGTTGGTGGCCGGATCGTGTCGTGCGGCTCTTTCGGAGGGGAAAAGCACGTATCAGTGATGATCTGGTTCATGAGCGAGTCATCGTGGATGGAAAAACCGGAAAACTGAAAGAGCCGATCATTCATGAGTCATTACTGACTGTGGAACAGATTCTGAACACCATGAATTCGTACTCAACTGCTGGAGCGAAAATGCTGGCTGAGGAAAAACAGAAGTCAGGACTCACAAAAGCAATCTTGCATGGTCTGTGGACGTTTATCCGAACTTATTTCTTACGTGCTGGTTTTCTTGATGGCCGAGAAGGATTTATGTTGGCCATCTCGAATGCAGAAGGGACCTATTATCGTTATTTGAAATTGATGGTCATCAACCGCGAAAATCAGGAAGAAATCTGATAATTCAATGGCTGAATTAGCTGTTATTATTACGACTTATAATTGGCCCGTTGCGTTGGACGCTGTCTTAACAGGATATCTCTCTCAACAACGACCTCCCGACGAATTGATAATAGCCGATGATGGATCAACGGATGAAACACGGGCGATCATAGATACGTTTCGTGAACGAGCACCATTCCCGGTAAAACATGTCTGGCATGAAGATCGGGGGTTTCGAGCAGGAGCTATTCGGAACAGAGCGATCCAAAGTTCTAATGCAGATTACGTTGTATTCACAGACGGGGATTGTATCCCCACTCCCTGGTTTTTGCAGCAGCATGAGTGTCTGGCAGAGCGGGGCTGGTTTTTGTCGGGAAATCGGATTTTGCTCTCGCAGAATTTTTCAAACGAGATTCTTCAACAAAAGATACCGGTCTCTACCTGGAGTCTGCGGCAATGGTTTCGGGCGCGCCAACGCAAACAAATTAATCGTCTCTCACCTTTATTTCGAGTTCCCTTGGGGCGTTGGTATCGGCGGCGTTTGGCCCAACAGTGGGAAGGGGCAAAAACCTGTAATCTTTCGGTTTGGAAGGAGGATCTTCTGGCGATCAATGGTTTTGATGAAGATTACACCGGCTGGGGAATGGAAGACTCTGATTTAGTGTTGCGACTCATCAGAAATGGGATTTTTCATAAAGATGCTCGGTTTGCTGCGTCTGTATTTCACTTATGGCACTCGGAAAATTCACGTGATCAGTTAGAAGAGAACCAACGGCGTTTACAACAATTGATCGAGACCGACCGTATCCAGGCCAGAGTGGGTATTGAACAAGCTTCGTCTGCTTGATGAACCAAAGAAGCGATTAGATTCATTTCCGTAGTTATTCTTTACGGAAAATTTCGACGAAGAACGCGCCGCGCGAAACACCGTTCCCTTCATCCAACCAGGTTTGCAATTTTTTCTGTCCTCGTGGAAGCTTCAAAGTAAAGGTCGTTGAGAGATCCCCTTCAGCTACTTTTTGCTCTTGTTTCTGATTCCCTACTTTTATGCGTGCAATCCCTTTTTTCAAAGGGTGATATGCCGATTTAGGACGACAGCGGAGTGTGATCTCATAGGTGCCCGGTTCGTTAATATCAACGATCCAAAAGCCATTAGCTACAGGATTTTTAGCAATCAATTGGTGGTTCCAGGGGACTTGACTAATGGGAGCATGCCAATCGTGGCAGGTCAGATGCGAAGGATTTTCAGACTGAGAGCCAATACCAATTGTGACATAACGATCAAAGCCAGGAGTCAAACTGTTCCACCACTTTTCATATTCAGCGGTAAGATATTTAACCACGCCAGCATAATCTGCGGCCACGTTCTTCGTCTGTCCGGGATCAGCCTGAATATCATAGAGCTCTTTTTCATTAACTAACCGCCAGCGTTCGCTCATAACAGAACTTTTTCTCCATTTTTCGGGAGATTCAATTCGTTGAGAATGTACGATCAATGTGCGCTTTCGCAATTCGTCTTTATTACCATTCAGAATAGAGACCAAGCTCGTACCATCCAGTTTCAATTCACTGGAGATGGTCAGATCACAAAGTTCCGCCAGTGTAGGGAGAATATCGATGTGAGCAGTGAGTTGGTTAATATCACGTCCACCAGTAAGCTTTCCATGGGGCCAATAGAAGTAGCAGGGAACTCGGTGACCACCATCATATTCAGAACCTTTCGTGCCGCGCATCCCTGCGTTATGTCCGAGCCAGGCGTCGAGAACGACTGGTTTGCCTTTGGAGAGTCGGCGTTGTTGTTTTTTGGAAAGGTCTTTGGGTTTCGGACGATGGACACCGGCGGCGGTTCCATTATCCGTCATAAAGATCAGAATGGTATTCTCTTCGAGGTCCCATTCTTTCAGGCGGTTG